>CAZCRP010000103.1:0-1835 GCA_964501055.1 uncultured Acidimicrobiaceae bacterium | reverse complement strand
CAGGCCGTGGCGTACATGATCGGCCGGCTGCAGATCGACGAGGCGCGGCGGCAGGCCGAGTCGGCGCTCGGCTCGGCATTCGAGGTCGCCGACTTCCACGAGGCGGTGCTCGGGCACGGCACCATCCCGCTCGACACGATGCGACACTCGGTCGAGGCGTGGGTCGCCTCCCTGCGGTGACGGCCCCCGTCGCCAGGGCGGGGATCCGGCCCGGCTCGAAGGAGTTCACCCTCTTCCTCGCCTCGACGATGGCGCTGACCGCCCTCGGGGTGGACATCATGCTGCCGGCCTTCGGCGACATCCGGGCCGGGTTCGGGTTGGCTCCCGACTCGGTGGAGGTGGCGCGGCTCGTCACCTTCTACTTCGTCGGCATCGCCGTCGGCCAGGTGTTCTACGGCCCGCTCGCCGACTACTTCGGCCGCAAGCGCACGATCTACTTCGCCGGGGGCCTCTACGGGTTGGGCGCGGTGTTGTCGGCGCTGGCGCCCACGCTCGGGCTGGCGCTGGGCGCTCGCTTCCTGTGGGGGTTGGGAGCGGCGGGGACCAGGGTGATCGTGGCCTCGGTGGTGCGGGACGTGTACTCGGGCGACCGCATGGCGCGAGCGATGTCGATGGTGTTCTCGATCTTCATCCTGGTGCCGGTGTTCGCTCCGGCGCTGGGGGCGCTCATCCTCACCTTCGCCTCGTGGCGGGCGGTGTTCGGGTTCTGTGCGCTGTACGCGGTGGCGGTGCTGCTGTGGTCGCGGCGGCTGCCCGAGACGCTGGCACCGGAGAACCGGCTGGAGGATCTGACGTTCCGTCGCATGTGGACCGCCGGTCGCTTCGTCGTCACCAACCGCATCACGTTCGGTCACACCGTCGCGCTCGCTGTCCTGTTCGGCGTGTTCATGTCGTACCTGGCCAGCTCCGAGATCATGTTCCGCGAGGTGTTCGGAGTGGTGGAGGCATTCCCCTACTACTTCGGCGGGTTGGCGGCGGTGATGGGAGCGTCGATGTTCTTCAACGGCCGCATTGTCGAGCGGATCGGGATGGTGCGTCTCAGTCGTATCACGATGATCGGCTACATGGCCGCCTCGGCGGTGTTCATGCTGTGGGTGCTCTCCGAGGGCGGGCGTCCGCCGCTGTGGTTGTTCGTGGGCGGGATGGCGGTGATGCTGGCGATCCACGCCCTGTTGATCCCCAACCTCAACAGCCGGGCGCTGGAGCCGATGGGTGCCGTGGCCGGGATGGCGGCGGCCATCGTCGGCACCGCCTCGACGCTGATCGGAGCGACCCTCGGCGCCCTCCTCGACGCCCGCTTCGATGGCACCGTCGCCCCTTTCACCGTCGCCCTCTTCGCCGCCTCGGTCATCGCCGCCGCCCTGATCCGCTGGTCGGAGCGGGGGGTGTCGCCAACCCTGGGTTCCAGAGCACCGTCGCGGTAGCTGGGAGCCCACGGTTCACCGTGATCGCGGCGTGACCCGACGAACCGTGGGCGGTGGAGCACCGTGGCGGTACTCCTGAACCCTGGGTTCGCCGAACCCCCTCAGGCGGAGTGGGCGAGGGCGACCACGTCGGCCATGGCGGAGGTCGCCTCTGCCCGCAGGGACGGGTGGGCGTGGATCTCGACCCGCACCTCGTCGATGCCGAGGTCGGCCAGCGCCAGGATCGGAGCCGCCATCTCTTCGGCCGAACCGGTGGCGACGTGGGCGGGCGGATCGGCGGACAGCCCGAGCGGGTCGAAGGAGTACATGTCGATCGAACGCTCGAGCGAGGACGGATCCCGGCCGCTGCCCGCGCATGCCCGCTCCAGCTCGTCGAGGATCGGGGGGAGATGGTCGACGGCTCCCCGGCCC
>CAZCRP010000102.1:0-9284 GCA_964501055.1 uncultured Acidimicrobiaceae bacterium | reverse complement strand
GAGCTGTTGAACAAATGGGTGGGGGAGACCGAACGCCAGATCCGCCTCATCTTCCAGCGTGCCAAGGAGAAGAGCGACGAGGGCGTGCCGGTGATCGTGTTCTTCGACGAGATGGACTCGCTGTTCCGGACCAGGGGCAGCGGCATCAGCTCCGACGTCGAATCGACGATCGTGCCCCAGCTGCTGTCCGAACTCGACGGCGTCGAGTCGCTGCGCAACGTCATCGTCATCGGTGCCTCCAACCGGGAGGACCTGATCGACCCTGCCATCCTCCGCCCCGGCCGACTCGACGTGAAGATCAAGATCAACCGTCCCGATCCGGTCGCCGCCCGCCAGATCTTCTCGATCTACCTGCGGGACGAGGTGCCGCTCGCCGAGGAGGAACTCGAACGCCATGGCGGCGACCGCGCCGCGCTGGTGGACGAAGTCATCTCCCAGACGGTGGCGGCGATGTACTCCGAGGACGACGCCAACCGCTTCCTCGAGGTGACCTATGCCGGCGGAGACCGCGAGGTGCTCTACTTCAAGGACTTCTCCTCGGGGGCGATGATCGAGAACATCGTGCGCCGGGCGAAGAAGGATGCGATCAAGCGCGAGATCGCCGAAGGCGTGCGCGGGGTGCGGACCCAGGACCTGCTCGACGCCATCGTCCAGGAGTTCAAGGAGCACGAGGACCTGCCGAACACCACCAACCCCGACGACTGGGCGAAGATCTCAGGCAAGAAGGGTGAGCGGATCGTGTACGTCCGCACCCTGATCGAAGGGGCGGGGGGAGAGAGCAGGCAGGTGGAGGGAGTCTCGACCGGGCAGTACCTCTGATGGCGATTCGCAAGGTGCTCGGCACCGAAACCGAGTACGGGATCATGATCCGCCATCAGCGGGACTTCAATCCCGCCCTGGCGTCGGCGCTGGTCATCAACTCCTACGACGGGAGACGCGTCCGCGTCCAGTGGTCATACGAGGAGGAGACCCCCGGCCGCGACGCCCGCGGGTTCGGGCACGAAGGCTTCGGGGTGGCCGACCCCGACTCCGCCCTCGTCAATGCGGTTCTCTCCAACGGGGCGCGGCTGTACGTCGATCACGCCCATCCGGAGTATTCGGCGCCGGAGTGCTGGGATCCGCTCGAGGCGGCGCTGCACGACAAGGCGGGAGAGGCGGTGATGGCGCGGGCGGCCGCCAACGCCCAGCGGTCCCTGCCCGCCGGCCAGGTGCTGAAGCTGTACAAGAACAACAGCGACGGCAAGGGCAACTCGTACGGCGCGCACGAGAACTACCTGCTGGAGCGCCTCACCCCGTTCGGGCTCGTGATCCGTCACCTGACCCCGTTTTTCGTGACCCGTCAGATCTTCACCGGGGCGGGGAAGGTGGGAGCGGAGAACGGGCGGCCGGGAATCCCGTACCAGATCACGCAGCGGGCCGACTTCTTCGAGGAGACCGTCGGTCTGGAAACCACGCTCAAACGGCCCATCATCAACACCCGGGACGAGCCGCACGGCGACCCGTCCAAGTATCGCCGGCTGCACGTGATCATCGGCGACGCCAACCTGTCCGAAGTCCAGATCTTCCTCAAGCTGGGCGTGACCGCGCTGTTCCTGGCGGCGCTGGAAGACGACGCGCTGCCCGAGGTGTTGGAGCTCGCCGACCCGGTGGAATCCTGCTGGCAGGTGAGCCACGACCTGGACCTGACGCTGCCGCTCAAGTTGGACGACGGTTCGACCGCCACCGCCTTGGAGATGCAGTTCCGCTATCTCGAGTGGCTCAAGAAGTACGCCGAATCCGAGCTGGAGGAACCGGTGTGGGACCTGGTGCTGGGGGAGTGGGAGGCGGTGCTCGCCGATCTGGAGCGGGATCCTGCCCGCACCGCCGACCGGCTCGACTGGGTCGCCAAGCGCCGCATCATCGATGGCTACGTCGACCGTGACGGGCTGGAGACCGCCGATCCCAAGCTCCGGGCGCTCGATCTCCAGTATCACGACGTCGACCCGGCCTCCGGCCTCTACCACCGGCTCGCCTCGTCGGGACGGATGCGCCGGCTGTTCGGCGAGGCGGAGGTCACCGCCGCCATGTCGGCTCCGCCCGAGCGCACGAGGGCGTGGTTCCGAGGCACGTGCGTCGACCGCTTCGCCGATTCGATGGTGGCGGCCAACTGGGATTCGCTCGTCTTCGACATCGGTGAACCGCATCTCAAGCGGGTTCCTATGATGGAGCCCCTGCGGGGATCGAAAGAAGCCGTCGGCGCGCTGCTCGACTCGGTCGAGACCGCGGCCGAGCTCCTCCAGGCCCTGGAAGGATGAACATGACCGACCGTGAACAACCCAGACGTCGCCAGGAAGACGATGTCGAGGAACTCGACGAGGCACTCGAGACCGTCACCTCGGAGGCCGAGGACATCGATGACCTGCTGGACGAGATCGACTCGGTCCTGGAGGAGAACGCCGAAGAGTTCGTCAAGAACTACGTCCAAAAAGGCGGCCAGTAGTTCTCTGCTCGATCCGAGTCTCAGCGTACGCGGCGAAAGAGACGCTCTGACCGGGACTTTCGCGCTGTCCGGCGGTACGGGGACTACCCAGGTGGCCGCTCGGTGGAAACCCTGCGGGTCCTCAACTCGGGCTGGTGCCGCGGCGCAATGCCAGGATCGTGCCGACGGCAGCCAGACCGCTGAGTACGACCAGGCCGATGAGGGGAGCCTGCGCACTTCCGGTCATCGCGCCGTGCCAGTCGCCCAGGATGCGCCCTTCACCACCGAAGCGTGAACCCACATCCAGGATGCGTCCCATCGCCTCGAACGCCCAACGATTCGACATCGCACTGCTTATCGCCTCACCGATACCGGTCATCGCCTCGATCGGCACCATCGCCCCCGCGAACAGCACCTGGGGGAAGCACAGCATCGGTAGGGCCAAGGTTGCCTGAGATGCGTTCGACACCAGCGCCGAGGCCAGCAGACCCAGCGTCAGGCCGGCCGCCGCATCGAGCAGAAAGGCCGCCCCGAGTGCGATCCACACCTCGGGCTCTGCGGCCGGAAGTCGGTCCAGCGACCGGAGGACTGTCAGCAGTGTGACGTCGATCGCGACGAGCAAAGGCGTCAGGACGGCGACCTTCGACGCGACGTAGGCGGTGGTCGACATCCCCCACGACGATTCGCGCCGGAAGATGGCTGCCTCGGTGACGATCTGCAGGAGTCCGTAGGTCAGGCCGAAGAAGAAGCCGGCGAAGGCGATCCAGTAGACCATCTGCACGCCGGGCACCACGTTGGATGCGTCTCCTCCAAATGTGTTTGGGCGGAACAGGATCGCCAGCATCGCGATCACGAGGGCAGGGGATCCGAGGAGGATCGCCAAGGTCAGCCGGTTGCGGACCATGAGATCGGCGTTGCGGCGGACGAGTGTGATCATCTGGCGCAACGGTGTCGGCCGGGCGGACCCTGTGCCATCGGAGCTCGGTGCGAGAGCTACCGGGGTTTCGGACATCGCGTCGACCGCCGGAAGGTCGGCGGCGTCGAGGTGGGGGTAGATGTCGGCGAGCGAGTCCACGCCGAAGGCCGGAGCGCAGTCCGCGGGCGATCCGTCGTAGACCAGCCTGCCGCCCGTGGCGAGTACGAGCACCCGACCGCACGCCTCGACGTCGGCAGGGGAGTGGGTGGTGAGGATCACCGTCGTGCCCTTCGCCGCCAGTCGCCGAAGGACGGTCAGGACCTCGCGCGCGGTGCCGGGGTCGAGCCCCGAAGTCGGTTCGTCGAGGACGAGAATGTCGGGACGGTTGAGCAATTCGACCGCAATGCTGGCGCGTTTGCGCTGCCCACCGGAGAGGTTGCGGACGGGAGTTGCAGCGTGCTGACTCAGGTCGAGGTCGACCAGGACACGCTCGACCGCACTCCAGATGTCGGTGGCGGTCGCCGTCTTGGCCATCCGGAGTCGAGCGGCGTACATCAGAGTGCGGCTCAGTGGGAGGTCGAGGTGGATGATGTCGTCCTGGGGCACGTAGCCGATCGCGGACGAGTCCGATCGGCTGATGTCGGTGCCATGGGCATAGACGGCGCCGGTGCTCGGCTGAACAACGCCCGCCAGAGAACGGAGGAGGGTCGTCTTGCCTGCGCCGCTTCCGCCGATGATCGCCACCATCTCGCCAGGGACGAACTGGAGGCTGACCTCGGCCAGCAGTTGACGGGTGCCGACACGGCGGGAAATGCCTCGGGCTTGAAGCCGCGGGACGAGGGTGGTCGAGTGGGTCAAGGTGATTCGCTCCTTGTGTGGTGCGCTCACCCTTTCGTTCGGGGCACGGGGCTCACAGGGCAGGTTCTACCCATGTTTCGGCGGACGCTCTCGTGTGCCCGGCGTACGTCGAAGGTCGTCGGACCGATGTCGAAGTAGTCGCAGATTCAGGCCCGCGCCCACAAGTTCTCGCGGCTGGCATGGCCGCATGCCGTGCAGGCGTCGGCACGGAGTATCTCGTTTCCATGCCCGAGACCCGTCGGAAGCCGGTCTGGGTGTGCAATCGGCGCCAAACTCGTGTGTGCTGACCGCACGCGATGAAGGCCGATGCGAAGGACGGAAACGCGTAGGCGATTCCGGGTATCGGCTCGTTGCTCGGGGTCGATACATGAAGGACTACGTTCAGAACTGACGTGATCACGAACCGGCTTCCATAGAGCGGGAATTCCCATGGCTCTTCCAGCCGAACTCGGCGTGTTCCTCTACTGGATTCCGCTCGGGGCAGGGGGAACAGGCTTCGTGCGTATGAACGGGCGCATCTACGAGTGGCTCAAGGCCCGTGCCGAGCGGAGACGACCCCTGGATCTCTATCACACAGCACTCGAGGTGCGCCTCCCGGAGGGTCGCTTCGTCGTGGAGACGATGTGGCCGAGCCCCGACGGGGACACCACCTCGCGGGGCGTCGTGCTCGAAGCTCCCGTCTTCGCGCGGTGGCTGTCTCGTACGCGGGTCTTTCGCTATGAGGTTCGCTGCTGGCAGGACGGGGCGCTTCCCGACGCTGACGACGCAGTCGGCGGGGCACGGCGAATCAGCGACGACCCAGAGACCGGTCGCCGTCTTCTCCGGCTGGCGGCTTCGGCGCCACCCCTCGTCTGGGGGAGAGACCAGTCGGGTGTCGGCGATATGTGGAACTCGAACTCCGTCATCGCATGGCTGCTCACCCGGAGCGGCGTACCGATCGAGACCTTCCAAGCCCCGGTCGGCGGCCGCGCACCGGGCTGGAACGCGGGTATCGCCCTGGCGCTGCGCGACCAGCGGACTGACGACGTAGCCGGCTCGACCTGAGGCCCGCCTCGTGACCAGGGCACAGCCTGGCGCAGACTCACGAGGGCTCAGGCAACGCGCTGTCGACCCGGATCTCGGTTGCGCCCGCCGCGGTGAGGATGCTCTGCGTCCGGAGGCGGAGGACCTCCGTCGCTTCACCCTGCTCCCGGTCACCGCTTTCGGCGTACCACGCAAGCGAGACGCTGGTGCGCTCCGCGATCGGTTCGAGCGTCACTTCGTGGATGAACCGGCGGGTCCCGTTCTGGATCCGCAGCACCAACCGTCTGGGCGGGCGCCATTCGAGAATCTCGTCCAGTTCCTCGAGAAAGGTCGTGACGCACGCCGGGCTGCGCTCGGGCGCGAGTATCGCCCATGCGTCGTCGAGTGGCATCGGGAAGACGGCGCTGATCGACAAGGCGGCCGGGCCGTCAGGATCCCAGCCCAGCCGCGACCAGCGGTCGTTGAGGCTTGCCACCCACGCGGAGATGTCACCGATGTGTTCGTACCGTTCCAGGTGCGGTGTCATCTCCTCGGCAGCAGGATCGATCTCCAGCGCCCGCACGCACGCATCGGTAGCGAGCAAGTAGCCGGACTGCGGCCCGGAACGCTGCAGGGAGTTCTTCAGCAGCAGGTTCACCAGGATTACGTCCCGCCCCGACAGCTCTTCGCGGCCGGCCACGGTGTGGCGCACGAACTCGCCGTGGTGGGCGATCATCTTGAGGTCGAGTCGCCACACGCGGCCACACGCCTGGCAACTGCAGCTGGTCGCCTCGTACACCCGCAGGGCCCGATGGCGGAAGTCTGCATAGACACGGTCCACCGCGGCGAGGAAGCCACGACCGTCCACGACCCCGTCGGGTGCCCACGCGAGGACCGCGTCGCCGATCACCCGGTTCACCACGAAGGAAGGCTCGATCGACGTGACGACTCGGTCCAGGAGGTCGGCGGCGATGGCTGAGGCGTGTTCGATCTCAGCCGAGACCAAGTACTCGGTGTAGCCCGACAAGTCGGCGACAAGAAGGGTGCCGCGCTCGGAGCGAGTGCTCATGGAGTGAGAGTACGTCATCGGAGCGACGGTGGACGGCTCCGCTGCGACGGTCGCGTCGCTGAGGCGGAGGTCAGTGGCGAGTTCGGAGCACCGGGGACTTCGGCCCTATCAGGGCGGTCTCTTGCCTGACAGGATGGGACGTGGTCGGCGGCTCGTTCGGAGCCGATTTCCTGCCAGCGAGAGAGATGAGGGACCAGTGATGGTCGTGGCGCCTGGCACCGAACTGGTCGTGGAGACCAGGGGCCTGGCCAAGAGCTTTGGGAGTGTCGCAGCCGTCCGGTCGGCGGACTTGAACGTGCCGCGCCACTCCATCTTCGGGTTCCTCGGGCCGAACGGGGCGGGCAAGACGACCACGCTCCGCATGCTCGTCGGTCTTCTCACCCCGAGCGCCGGTCACGGAACCGTGCTGGGTCGCGACATCGCCGGCGACACGCTCGAGCTCCGGCGTCACATCGGCTATCTGCCGCAGCAGCCCCGCTTCTATCCCGATCTGACGGCGCGCGAGACGCTGCGGTACGCGGCCCGGTTCTTCTTTCGGGACGGCCCGGGCGTCGAGACGCGCATCGCCGACCTCATCGAGATGGCGGGCCTCGGAGAACGGGCCGACCGCCCGGTGGGTGCATTCTCCGGTGGGGAGCGGCAGCGACTCGGGATCGCCCAAGCCCAGCTCCACTCCCCGGAGCTTCTCATCCTGGACGAGCCCGCAGCGGGACTGGACCCGATCGGACGGCGGGACGTGCTGCAACTGCTCGAGGACCTGCGGAGCGAGACGACGGTGCTCTATTCGACGCACATCCTGGACGACGTCCAGCGGGTCAGCGACACGGTGGCGATCATCACCAACGGGATCGTCGTAGCCCACGCACCCATCGACCAGCTGCTGGCGGGCAACGAGGGCACTGTGTACCGGCTGGAATCTCGCGGACCGACCACCGGGGCCGCCGAGCAGGTGAGGAGCCAACCGTGGGTGCGCCACCTCGACGTGAGGCAGCTCGACGGGCGGGCAGTGTGGACGGTCAGTGTCACCGACGACACGCTCGCCGATCGGCATCTTCTGCGTCTAGTCCTGGCAGCACCAGGAGTCGACGTCATCGAGTTCGGCAAGCAGCGATTCGAGCTCGAAGACGCCTTCGTTCGCATCGTGGAAGAGCAGCCGCAGTGACCATCTCCCAGCTCACTCCTCGAGCGACGACCGGGTGGGGTGCCGGTGCAGCGAACGTGTTCGTGCACGAGTCGAGGCTCTGGTGGCGGTCGCGACGCTGGTGGGTCCAGCTAGTGCTGTGGACAGGTCTCTTGAACGGCATGCTGCTGGGGTTCTTGTGGATCGCCGCCCAGGCCAACGAGACCGGCATCCGCCTCGAGGAGCCGGCAGTCGGGGTCGCAGAGGTCTTCCCCCAGTATCTCGGACTGGCCTTACTCCTCTCGACGATCGGCGTCGTCGTGCTCACCCAAGGGGTCATGCTGGACGAACGGCGGCTGGGCACCCTCGAGTGGGTGCTCGCCAAACCCGTCTCGCGGGCAGGAGTGGTCGTGGCCAAGTACGTCGCCCATGTCATTCCGGTGTTGGTGGTGTTCGTGGTCGTTCCCTGGAGCGGCCTCTACGGGCTCCTCTCGCGGGAGGTGGGAGAACCGTGGCCGCTGGGAGAGTTCGTGTCGGTCGCGGGGATGGTGGCGCTGTTGCTGGCCTTCACTGTGGCGTTGACCCTCGCGCTCGGGACGTTCACCGAGAGCCGCGCGGTCGTGGTGGGCGTGCCGATCGCCGCGGGCCTCCTCTACGACTCGATCCATCTCTTCATCGACGGGTGGGCCGGCCGGCTTCCCTTTCCCTGGGAGCTCACCGGCAGCGCAGTCCAAGTTGCCGCAGGTCAGCCGCTGATCTCATGGGTGCCTGCCGGGTCCACGGTGCTCTGGATCGGGCTGGTCGTGGTCGCCGCCGCCTGGCGATTCCGCTTCGACGACATCATCTGACGCGCGTCGCCACGGTGCCGGTCGAATCATCTGATCTCCCCCTCTGGCTGAGCGCTGAGCAGTCTCGGCTCGAACCGCAGTCGTAACCCGGTCACTGGGCGCCCGGTCATCGCCTGGTGAGGAGGAAGCATGCCGTCCTCCACTTTTCGTCGGATGAGAACGGCTCGATCTCCCAGTTCTCGGCGAACAGCGTCTGCAGCTCGGTGGGGGAGATGTGGGTGAGGCGGGAAGTGCTCACGAAGCTGATCCGGGGGAGGTCCTCTGGTTCCCCGTACCAGCACCACTCCAAGAACTTGGCCCCGGGTCGTGCCAGCCTCGTTGCCAACGCCGCCATCTGTGCACGGTGAGGGCCCTTGAGATCGTCGAGGGTGCCAAAGTCCATGAGGAAATCGAACTGGCCGTCCAGGCCGGGGATCGAGTCGCTGGTCAGGTCGCCCTCGACGAAGGTGGCGTCGATGCCGGCCGTCAGGGCCCGCCGGCGGGCTTTGGCGATGGCGACGGGGGAGAAGTCGACGCCGAAGGACTCAAAGCCGAGCTCTGCCAGGTGGACCACGTTGGCGCCGGTGCCGCATCCCAAGTCCAGCGCGCGGGGATACCGCCCGGCATCCACATCACCGCGGGAGAGAAGCTCGATCAGGTCGGGGCGAACCCCCGCCGAGTCCCACGGTGCCCAGATCCGGTAGAACCAGTCATAGAAGCCGGCCTTCACCAGGCGACCTCCACCCGTTCGAGTCCGTTCGGGGCCTGCTCGCCGCTGCACCCTGCCCGCCTCCCGCCGCGTTCGGACTCCGCGCACGACGAGGCGGAAGTGCAATCCGCCGAGGTGTGAACGGGCAGGCTCGTCATGTCTCGACGGGCGAGTGTTCGAACCGACCGAGGTCAGTGGCGCTGAACCTGTGCACTGCCAACGTCGTCGATCTTCCTTTCAACGCCAGGTCTTCAGGCCCGCCTTTGTCAGCCGGCAGGCCAGCCGCCACCAGCGTCGAGTCGGACACGACGACCTCGCCGGGTCC
>CAZCRP010000101.1:0-9334 GCA_964501055.1 uncultured Acidimicrobiaceae bacterium | reverse complement strand
GGGCCTACACCGCCACTGCCGCCCTCCACCTGCTGCGGCTGGCGATCACGGGCCGGTGGTGGAGTCAGTAGGCCGGATCTTCGTCGCCACCGGCTTCCCGTCGGAGGTGCGCGCGGCCATCGAGGACCGCCTCGCGACGGTGTCCCTGCCGGGCAGGCGGGTGGACCCCGCCGACTGGCACATTACCCTGCGCTTTCTGGGCGACATTGCCGTGGTCGCCTTCGAGCGTCTGCTCGCGGCACTCGACGAGTGTCGTCTCCCCCCGCCGTTCGAACTGCGGCTGGGTGGTGTCGGCGCGTTTCCCCAGGCGCGCAAGGCGGCGGTGGTGTGGGTGGGGCTCGAAGAGGGAACCGCCCGGCTGCGCGGGCTGCAGGAGGAGGTGGAGCAGGCGTGTGAGGGAGTCGGATTGGGTCGCGAGGAGCGCCCATTTCGCCCCCATGTCACGCTGTCCCGAATCCGGCCGCCGAGCGACGTGCGCCGTCTGGTCGACCAGTTTCCACCGCTTGGCATCCGCTCGCCGGTGGGCGAGGTCGTCGTGCTCCGCTCGCGCCTTCAGCCCGACGGGCCCCGTTACGAGCCGCTGGAACGATTCGCCATGGACCGGTCCGGTTAGCGGGAACTGTCGAACGAAATCCCCTCCTGCGAACAGGCGTTCGATTAGGGTGGCAGCCGCACATCGACAATCGACGGTTCTGTCACACCCCCGGCATAGCGTGGCGGGAACGAGGCGAACGACGAGCGGGACGAGGAAGCGAGAGGTAGCAGATGGAACGCAACACACCCGAGCGGGCCAAGGCGGTCGAGATGGCCGTGTCACAGATCGAGCGCCAGTTCGGCAAGGGTTCGATCATGAAGATGGGCGACGCCGCCGCCCACAAGGTGGATGTCATCTCGACCGGTGCGCTCTCCCTCGACCTGGCGCTGGGCATCGGCGGCGTCCCGCGGGGACGAGTGGTCGAGATCTACGGCCCGGAGTCGAGCGGGAAGACGACCCTCGCCCTGCATGTCGTGGCAGAGGCCCAGCGCAACGGGGGGATCGCGGCCTTCATCGATGCCGAGCACGCCCTCGATCCGGTCTATGCCCGCAATCTCGGGGTGGACGTGGACGAACTGCTCATCTCCCAACCGGACACCGGGGAGCAGGCGTTGGAGATCGCCGACATGCTGATCCGTTCCGGGGCGCTCGACGTGGTGGTGATCGACTCCGTCGCCGCCCTGGTTCCCCGCGCCGAGATCGAAGGCGAGATGGGAGATGCCCACGTCGGGCTGCAGGCCCGCCTCATGTCCCAGGCGCTGCGCAAGATCACCGCCAACCTCAACCGCTCCAAGACCACGGCCGTGTTCATCAATCAGCTCCGCGAGAAAATCGGGGTGATGTTCGGGTCACCGGAGACGACTCCCGGCGGCCGGGCCCTCAAGTTCTACTCCTCGGTGCGGATCGACATCCGGAGGATCGAAGCCATCAAGGACGGGGGAGAGAACGTCGGCAACCGGGTGCGGGCGAAAGTCGCCAAGAACAAGATGGCGCCCCCGTTCCGGCTGGCAGAGTTCGACATCATGTTCGGGGAGGGGATCTCCCGGGAGGGGAGCCTGCTCGACGTGGCCGTCGACCAGGGAGTGGTCAAGAAGAGCGGCGCCTGGTTCACCTACGAGAAGGATCAGTTGGGCCAGGGTCGGGAGAACTCCAAGCGGTTCCTGCGGGAGAACCCGGAAGTGGCGATGCAACTCCAGGCCAAGATCTACGAGATGGTGGGGCTGGGATTGTCCCAGCCGCCCGCCGGCGATACGGCACCCGAGAGTGACGACGTCGAGGAGCCGTTGGACGTCGAGGCGAACAGCGACTGAGAGAAGTCCGTTTTTCCCACTCTCGGCTCGACTAGCATGAGGCATTCCACACACGAAAACGACGATCAGAAGTCACCTGAAACGATGCCAGCCGCCACGACAACACCCTCGCGAGGTCCGAACCAGCCCAGCAGCTGAGCGAAGCTGCGTTCCCATCCTCCGACCGTGTGTCGTCGCACCGATCGTGACCGTGTGTGCCGGGCCCAGCTGGGCCCGGCACCACTCGTTACGGGGTGCGGAGCGGGATCAGCGGCTCGAACGGGGCGGATGATCGGGAAGAAGGAAGCATGGACACCACTGCGCTGATCGCGATCTCGGTTGCGGCAGCCGTCCTGATCGCCGGCGGGGCGGGTTTCCTCGTCGCTCGGGTCGCCTTCCGGTCGAAGGCGGCGGCAGGTCCGGAGGGAGAGGATCTCATCGCCCACTCCCGGCTGGAGGCGCAACGCATCCTCGGCAGAGCGGAGGAGGAGGGCCGCGCCAGGGCCGAGACCTTCCGCGAGCGGGAGGAGGCCAAGCTCGAGCATCGCCGGATGGAACTCGAGAACATCGAGAACCGTCTCGGCCAGCGGGAGGAAACCCTGGAACAGCGCGCCTCCAACCTGGCAGCCCGCGAGCAGTTGCTGTTGGACCGTGAGCGCGAGACGGGCGAGATCCGCCAGGAGACCGACATCCTGCGTGAGCAGACCAGGGCCGAGTTGGAGCGACTGGCCGGCATCGATGCCAAGGCGGCCAAGGAGCAACTGTTGCAGGCGGTCGAGGACGAAGCGCGGCGGGACGCCATGCTGTTGGTGCGCGACCTCGAGGTGAAGGCCAGGGAGGAAGCCGATCGGCGGGCGCGCCGGATCCTCGCCACTGCCGTTCAGCGGCTGGCGTCCGAAGTGGTCACCGAGACCACCGTGTCGGTGGTGGCGCTGCCGTCCGACGACATGAAGGGACGCATCATCGGCCGGGAGGGTCGCAACATCCGGGCGCTGGAGGCGGTGACCGGGGTGAACCTCATCGTCGACGACACTCCGGAGGCGGTGTCCGTTGCCTCCTTCGACCCTGTGCGGCGGGAAGTCGCCCGACTCACGCTCGAGCGTCTGGTGGCCGACGGACGCATCCATCCCGCTTCCATCGAGGAGGCGTTCTCGAAGGCACAGGCCGAAGTCGAACAGAGCGTACGTGATGCCGGCGAGTGGGCGTTGCTCGAAGTCGGCATGTCCCGCATGCACCCCGAGTTGGTGACGCTGCTCGGCCGGTTGAAGTACCGCACGTCGTACGGCCAGAACGTCCTCAATCACCTGGTCGAATCGGCTCACGTGGCCTCGATGCTGGCCAGCGAGCTGGAGCTCGACCCGATCCCGCTCAAGCGGGCTGCGCTGCTGCACGACATCGGCAAGGCGGTGACCCACGAAGTCGAGGGCTCCCACGCCTTGATCGGGGCCGAGATCGCCCGCCGCTTCGGCGAGGATGCCGCCATCGTCCACGGCATCGAGGCGCACCACAACGAGGTGGAGCCGCGCACCATCCTGGCGATCATCGTCCAGGCGGCGGATGCCGTCTCCGCCGCCCGCCCCGGCGCCCGGCGCGAGGCGCTCGAGTCCTACGTCCGGCGTCTCGAGCGGCTGGAGAGCCTGGCGCTCGACTTCGCCGGTGTGGAGCGTGTGTTCGCCATGCAGGCAGGGAGGGAAGTACGGGTGGTGGTCGACCCCGGCGAGATCGACGACCTCGAAGCCACCGACCTCTCGCGGCGGATCGCCAAGAAGCTGGAAGAGGACCTCCAGTATCCTGGCCAGATACAGGTGACCGTGATCCGCGAGTTCCGGGCCACCGACTACGCACGCTGAGAATCCGATGACGACCACCATCCTCCCTGAGCCGCGCCGGCGCGAGCATCCGTACCGGAGGCCCACCCGCGTCGGGCAGACCTTCCACATCCGGACCTTTGGCTGCCAGATGAACGAGCACGACTCGGAGCGGATCGCCGGGCTGTTCGTGTCCGACGGCATGGTCGCCACCGCCGACATCTCCGCCGCCGATGTCGTGTACATCAACACGTGCACGATTCGCGAGAACGCCGACAACCGCCTGTACGGCAACCTGGGACAGCTCAAGGCCGTCAAGGACGCGAACCCTGGGATGCGGCTGGTGGTAGGGGGGTGCGCGGCGCAGAAGGATCGTGAGTTCGTCCGGGAGCGGGCGCCGTGGGTGGATGTCGTGATGGGCACCCACAACCTGGACCGGGTGCTCGATCTGCTCGATCATTCCGAGGCGTGGGGCCCGATCACCGAGGTGGTCGACGAGTTGCAGGCGATGCCGTCGTCGCTGCCGGTCGAACGCGAGCTGACCCACTCGGCGTGGGTGACGATCCAGGTCGGATGCAACAACTCGTGCACCTTCTGCATCGTCCCCTCGGTGCGGGGGCCGGAGATCAGCCGCCGCCCGGGTGACGTGCTGCGGGAGGTGCAACGGCTGGCGGCCGACGGGGTGGTCGAGGTCACGCTGCTCGGCCAGAACGTCGACACCTACGGTCGCGATCTCGCCATCGACGGAAAGCGGCGCCCGATCTTCGCGGACCTGCTCCGACAAGTCGGGTCGGTCGACGAGATCAGGCGGGTGCGGTTCACGAGTCCCCATCCCAACGACTTCCGGCTCGACGTGGCCGAGGCGATGGCGGAGACGGAGGCGGTGTGCGAGCAACTCCACTTTCCCCTGCAGAGCGGATCGAACCGCATCCTGGCCGCCATGCACCGCGGATACACGGTCGAGAAGTACCTGGATCGGTTGGCGATGGCCCGCACCACGATTCCCGGGCTGGCGGTCTCGACAGACATCATCGTCGGGTTCCCCGGCGAGACCGACGAGGACTTCGAGGCCACCCTCACCGTGGTGGAGGAGGCGGCGTTCGACCACGCCTTCCTGTTCATCTTCTCGCCCCGTCCTGGAACCGCCGCCGCCGAACGCCGGGAGGAGTTCATCGATCCGGTGACGGCCCAAGCGCGGTTCCAACGTCTGATGGCCGTGCAGAGCGCCCAGGGGCTCGCCTCGAATCGGCGGGATGTCGGGCGGGTGATGGAGGTGCTGGTCGAAGGGCCGTCGAAGAAGGACGCGGAGGTCGCCACGACCCGGACCCGATCGGGGAAGGTGGTGCACCTGCGCGGATCGTGGGAGCCAGGCACGTTCCTCGACGCCGAGATCACCGCCGCCACCCAGCACTATCTCGTAGGGAGCCGGCGCTGAAGGAAGTGGTGGTCTTGGTCGGACCCACCGCCGGCGGGAAGAGCGCGGTGGCCAACGAGGTCGCCCGTCGGCGGGGGGCACGGATCCTGTCGCTGGACTCGATGCAGGTCTATCGCCGTATGGACATCGGCACGGCCAAGCCGAGTCCGGCCGAACAGGCCGACGTCCCGCACTCGATGATCGACCTGGTCGAGCCCTCACAGGAGTTCAGTGCCCGCGACTTCCAGACCGAGGCTCGGCGGGCGATCGAGGCGAGCGACGAGCCGGTGCTGGCGGCGGGCGGATCGGGACTCCACATGCGGGCGGTCATCGACCCGCTCGAGTTCCTCCCGACCGATGACCGGTTGCGGGCCGACCTGGAGCAACTGTCGCCTGCGGAACTGGTCGACGAGTTGCTGGTCGCCGACGAGGGAGCCGGACAGCATGTCGACCTGACCAACGTCCGGCGGGTGGTGCGGGCCGTCGAGGTGCACCGGCTGACGGGCCGTACGCCGACCGCGGTCGCAGCCGACCCTGCCCGGGCAGCAGTCGCCCGCTTCGAGGCGGTGTACCCGTGTCGGATCTTCGGGCTCGACCCTGGACCGGCGCTCGGCGAGCGGATCGACCGGCGACTCGACACCATGGTGGCGCAGGGCCTGTACGACGAAGTGGCAGGACTGGTCGGCGAAATGGGTCGCACCGCCTCCCAGGCGGTCGGCTACAAGGAGCTGGCTACCGTCGTGCGGGGGGAGGTGACGCTGGAGCGTGGCATCGAGGCAGTACGGCGAGCGACCCGGGCACTGGCACGGCGGCAACGAGCGTGGTTCCGCCGGGATCCTCGTGTCCGGTGGCTGGACCCGTTGCGCGACGATCCGGTGGCGACTGTCATGGAGGCGATGGGCAAGTCATGAGATTCACGAAGATGCAGGGCCTCGGGAACGACTTCGTCGTGCTCGACGCGGCGATCGACGTCACCCCGGAGCTGGTGCGCGCCCTGTGTGACCGTCACTTCGGCGTCGGTGCGGACGGAGTGCTGGTCATGTCGCCGGCCGATGGGTCGGTGCGCATGAGCTACTGGAACGCAGACGGCAGCGTGGCGGAAATGTGCGGGAACGGGCTGCGGTGCATCGCCCGACTGGCAGTGGATAGGGGATTGGCCGCACCAGGCCGCTTCGAGGTCGAGACCACCTCCGGGCGCAAGCGAGTGAACGTCGCGGCCGAGATCCACGTCGACCTGGGCATGCCCGTGCTCGGCGACGTCACCGAGGTCGATGGGCGCTACTTCCGCAACGTGGAGGTGGGCAATCCTCACGCCGTGACCGAGGTGGACGATGTCGCCGCCACGCCGGTGGCCACGGTGGGACCGGCGGTGCAGCACGCCTTCCCACACGGCACCAACGTGGAGTTCGTCCGCTTCGACGGCCCGCGGGTGGAGATGCGGGTATGGGAGCGAGGAGTCGGCGAGACGTTGGCGTGTGGCAGCGGCATCGTGGCGGCTGCCGCGGTCGCCCGTCGCAACGGCGCCGGCGACCACATCACGGTGACGATGCCCGGTGGGACCGCCCGCGTCGACTTCGAGGACGGCGGCGCCTGGCTGGTGGGACCGGCCGAGTACGTCTTCGAAGGTGACTGGCCGGATCGGGACTGACGGGTCAGCGCACCTTGCGGAGGACCGTCACGACCTTGCCGATGACGTCGACGTCTCGTTCGAAGACCATCGGCTCGTAGGACGGGTTCTCCGAGATCAGCATCACCTTGCCGTCGCGGCGTCGCAGGCGCTTGACGGTCGCCTCCTCGCCATCGACGAGCGCGGCGATGATCTCACCGTCACGGGCGTGGTCCTGACGACGGACGACGACGTAATCGCCGTCCAGGATGCCGGCGTCGATCATGGAGTCGCCCTTCACTCGCAGCATGAACACCGGGCCGTCGCCGACCAGATTCGTCGGGAGCGCCATCACGTCCTCGACGTCCTCGGCGGCGAGGATGGGGGCGCCGGCGGCGATGCGACCGATCAGGGGCACGTTGCGGGTGATCTCGTCGCGGTCGTCGTCGATGGCCGGCCGCAATGCCGCATGGTCGCCCACCACCTCGATGGCGCGGGGCTTGGTGGGATCGCGCCTGATGTGGCCGGATGCGACCAGGCTCGACAGGTGACTGTGGACCGTGGAGGGCGACGACAGCCCCAGCGCTTCGCCGATCTCGCGGACCGACGGCGGATAGCCGCGGGAAGCGACGACGGTGCGGATGTATTCGAGGACCTGGCGCTGGCGGGACGTGAGGTTGCCACTGGGCGGTCGGGCGCTGTCGTCTGTCATGGTCTTCCTTCCGGTCGGTGCCTGTGCCCCTGCGGCCGGTGGTAGCGGCTGGTGGTAGCGGCTGGTGGTACGAGGGTACCCAGGACTTCTTCGCGTTCCAAACATCTGTTCGACTTGACAATCGAACAATTGTTCGGATACTGTAGCGAACAGATGTTCGTACTTCAAGCACCACCTCTCGAGCAAGGTCTTGTCACACCCGGTCGATACGTTCACGACATGTGCAGAACCAGCGACACGAGCACCCACCAGCAGCCAGTGGGGTCGAACCACCTGATCTCGCCCCGACTGGTGATCGCGTTGCTGGTGCTGGCCGTCTCGACCCTTTTCATGACCGCGGTGCACGCTGACCAACCGCTCTCCGTCGGGCCCTATGTCGTGCAGAGCGGGGACACGTTGTGGGGGATCGCCGCCACGCTCACCGAGGCCGGCGAGGACATCCGGGTCATGGTCTCCACCGTGCGGGAGATCAACGATCTGACGAGCTCGACCATTCAGCCGGGGCAGGTGCTGCTGCTGCCATCCGGGCAATAGTCTCCGACGAAGCATCATCTGGCCGTGAGTCGGCCGCCGCCAACGGGTACGCTCGGGTGCCGATGCAGTGCCCCGAATGTGGTTTCGAAGACTCGCGCGTGGTCGATTCGCGCCCCGCCGAGGCAGGGGCGTCGATCCGGCGGCGGCGGGAGTGCGAACGATGCGGTGCGCGCTTCACGACCTATGAACGTCTGGCGCACATCCGGATGGTGCGGAAGCGCTCCGGGGTGCTGGAGCCCTTCGACCCTGGCAAGGTGCGGGCCGGCCTTACGTCCGCGCTGGCCGATCGGCCGGTGCCCTCCGGCGGCATGGACGCGATCGTCGAGCGCATCGACCTGCGCTTGCAGGACCAGCCCTCACCGGTCGACTCGGAGCGAATCGGTCAGTTGGTGCTGGCCGAGCTGCGGGCGCTCGACGAGGTCGCCTATCTGCGTTTTGCCAGCGTGTACCAGGACTTTCAGGGTGCAAGGGACTTCGAGGAGGCGCTGGCGTCACTCGAGAAGAAGGTCACGCTCAACGATTGACGACCAGCGGCACCGCCAGCGTCTCGATCCTCGCTTCTGCCCAATCGGTGATCGACGCGGCGGAAGTCGTCCAGCTGCTGCGGACGAAGTCGACCTGCGTCGCCAATTCGGCGAGGTGGGCGGCGGCCCGGTCGGGGTCCCTGGCCCGCAAGGAGTCCAAGTACGCCGCCTGCCAGTCCGGGAGCGACGCCGCCAGCGCCGAGAGCGCCGTGCGATGAGTGTCGGTGAAGTCGTTGCCGGGGAGGGCACCGACACCGGCGATGAAGTCACCCACCCACTTCGCGACGCGCTCGGTGACTGCGGGCAACCCGTCGATGTCGGTTTCGGTCGGGAGATCGACGGGGCGGGTGATGAGATTCACTGCTGCCGAGTAGGCGACCGCCTCCGACAGCGTCGACACCAACTCGAGCGCGCCGCCCGCCTGGGTGACCGCCTGTTCGCGCACGGGCGCGAGGTCGTCGTCGGCCGGGAGGTCGCCGACCGCTGCAAACATCGCCCTGGCCGACTCGTCGAGGCGCGCCAGACCCGCGGAAGCCGCCAGCGGGTCTGACATCACACCGTCGGCCAGGTCGGCCACCGGTGCCGCCAGGCCATCGACGTCCACGGCCATACGGGCCGAGGTCTCGGTCACGGAAGCGAGGGACTCCGCCAGCCGCGTTCCGTCCCACGTCAGCATCCGCCACCCGGCGAGAACGACGATGAGCGCGATGGCCGACAGCACGACGATCTTGCGGACTCGCACGCCTGATTGCACGAGCGTCGCGTCCATCTCCTTGGGTATCCAGTCGAGGATGTCCTCGTCGGAGCTGAGGTTCCACAACTCCTCCACCAAGAGCCCGGTGAGCGAGAGGCTGTCGGTGTTGGAGGGAGCGCTGAGCCGCGCCGGCGGCGCGGCGACTTGGTGGCTCACGG
>CAZCRP010000100.1:0-9336 GCA_964501055.1 uncultured Acidimicrobiaceae bacterium | reverse complement strand
CGACCGGCCGGCGCCCGTTGGTCACCCTCCGCGCCGCGCCGGCGCGAGACGGTGGCCCTGGGCGAGCGGTGGACGGGACCGGAGCGGGGGATCGTGGTCGCCGGCGAAGCCCCGTTCGCCACGCCGGAGGCGGTCGATCGTCTGGCGGCGGGGCTGGGATGGCCGCTGATCGCCGAACCGACCCTCGGTCGGCGTCCGCCGCAGGCGATCTCCACCGCCTCGCACCTGGTGACGGACGCGGCGTTGGCGACTCGCCTCGCGCCCGAGGTCGCCATCGTCATCGGTCGCGCCAACCTCTCCCGGCCGTTGTCGCGCTGGCTCGCCGACGTCCCCCGCCTGGTCGTCGACCCCCGGATCTCCCGGTCCCCTGGGCCCTCCGCCCACGTGGCGGCCGGATGGCCGGTGTTCGACTCCATCGGAGCGAGAACCGGCCAGTGGCGGCGCATGTGGTTGGACATCGAGGCGATCGGCCGGGCAGCACTCGACGACGCTCTCGACCGAGGGGTCTCGACCGAGACACGGATCGCCCGGGACACCGCCGACGCGCTGCCGCCGGGCGTCATTCTCGTGGCGGCCTCCAGCATGCCGATCCGCGATCTCGACCTCGCTTTGCGCCCCGGCTCTGTCGAGGTGGTTTCGAATCGGGGAGCCAGCGGCATCGACGGGTTCGTGTCGACGGCCTTCGGGGTCGCCGCCGGCAGCGGACGGCAGGTGGTGGCACTCGCCGGTGATCTGGCGATGCTCCACGACAGCAACGGCTTCCTGGTCGAACCGAGGCCGGACGTGGTGTTCGTGCTCGTCAACAACGACGGGGGAGGCATCTTTTCCTTCCTCCCGCAGGTGCGTCAGACCGACGTATTCGATCGTGTGTTCGGGACACCGCACGGGCGGTCGTTCGCCATGCTGGCCGCGTTCCACGGCCTCGGATATGCAACGCTCGTCGATCTCAGGGCTCAGATCACCGAGGCGCTGGAGCGAGGTGGAACCTGGATTCTCGAAGCCGGCACCGATCGCGGCGCCAACCCCGCAGCCCACGCCGCGCTCACCGCGGCGGTGGTGTCCGCAGTACGACGATCACTCGAAGGCTGACTGCATCGCCAGCAGCTTCAACCGTGTCTCCTCCAGCTCGGACTCCGGCAACGAGCCCGCCACGATGCCGGCGCCCGCGAAGAGCCGCGCCCTGGCTCCGGAGAGCTCCGCGCAGCGCAGGGCGATGGCGAATTCGCCGTCCCCCTCGGCGTCCATCCATCCGACGGGGCCTGCGTAGCGGCCCCGATCCATCCTCTCCAGCTGGCGGATCACCTCGAGCGCCACGTCCGTGGGTGTTCCCCCCACGGCGGCAGTCGGGTGGAGCCGCCCTGCGATCTCGAGGGCGGACATCGGCGCGGAGAGCCGGCCCGCGAAGCGAGTCCCGAGGTGCTGGACGTTGGCGAGACGCACCAGCGACGGGGTCGGCTCGCGCTCCAACCGCTCACACAGCTCTCCGAGGACCCGGCTGACTGACTCCGCGGCGCTGGCGTGCTCGCGAAGATCCTTGTCCGAACTCAGGAGTTCCTTGCCCAACCGCTCGTCCTCGGTCGGGTCGTCGGACCGCCTGATCGAACCGGCGAGCGCCTCCGACGCCACCAGCCTGCCCATCCGGCGGATCAGGAGTTCGGGCGAGGCGCCGACCAGTCCGTCGACACGGAACACGTGGCAATCGGGGAAACGCTCGACGAGGCGCGCCAACAGCCGGATCGGGTCGAAGGCCGTCTTCGACCAGAGGGCGTGATCACGCGCCAGCACGACCTTGTCGAGGCGGCCGGCACCGATCAGTTCCACCGCCGCGGCCACGGCTTCGAGCCACTCGACGTCCGGGATCGAAGCGCCGGCGTAGCGCGGCCGGTCGGTGCGCGCCGGTTCCTCGCGGGGAGCCTCCAGCAGCCGGCCGACGTCGGCGCGGTCGACGGTCACCGCATGCCAGCGTTCCCCGTGTCGGACGACGGTGATCTCGGGCACGACGAGGATCGATCCGGCGGAGCGGGAATCGAAGGTGAACGACGCGAATGCAACCGGCCCGCCTCGCTCAGGGCCGTTCCGGTCCGCGCTCGCGACCCACTCGGCGAACCCGCGTTCGGCGCGGGAGAAGCGAGCGGGGCCGAATCCGGCTGCCAGCCGCAGCGCCTCTCCCCAGCCGAACACCGCGGTCGCCGGGGACATCCAGACCAACTCGGGTCGGGCACCCAGGACATCGGGCGGCGGTGCGAGGTCGGTCGTGGTGATCCGACTCATCGGTCCTGGGTCAAGCGTGCCCGGGCGTAGGCGAGGAGCAAACCGCGGAAGTGATGTCCCACCAGCCGGTCAGTGGCAGGAAGCATGGTGCGGAACGCCTCGACCAACCGGGCGGCCGCGTCATCCTCGGACGCGGCAGAGGCTTCCACCGAGTCCCGCACATACGTGGCGAACACCTCCACCGCCCGCGCGGCGATGGGACGCATCGCCTCATCCATCGCCCTCGCCAGATCCATCAGCTCGCCCAATGGCAAGCCGCCCTCCACCAGCCGGAGACCGGCGGCGACCGCGTCCGCTTCGGTCGCGTCGAACCGGTCGGGCTCGGTCGCCTTGGGGATCAGGAGTCCGCCGCGCACGAGGGCTTCCAGCAGGGTGATCGACACCCCCGCGTGCCCGGCCAACTCCTCCACCGTCAGGAGCTGTGTCTCGCCGTCCAGGGCGTCGAGTAGCGCCTGGTCCCATGGGTCGAGCCCGGCCTCCGGGGTTGGATCAGTGGTCACGGTCTGGGAAGGTTACGGCCTCCACGGGAAGCACCAACCCGGTCAGCTCGGTGATCCGACCGGCCACCCCGTCCGTCGGGCCGGTGACCTGCACCGTGACCCCCTTCCCCGCCGACGGCGCCGCAGTGCGTATGACCTGTCGCGCCACCGCCTCACCGGGATCGACGATCTCGATCCCACGTCCGGCGAGTCGTTCGATGTGGCTGCGCAGGAACGGATAGTGCGTGCAACCGAGCACCAGCACATCGGCTCCCGCGTCGAGCACCGGACGCAGGGAACGCTCGATGGCCTCGTCGACGACCTGGGGCGAGGGTGGCCGTTCGACCAATTCGACCCACCCGGGGCAGGGAGCTTCGACCACTCGCACGCCGGCGGCGAAGCGGTCGACGACCGTGGCGTACAACTCACCCTGGAACGTGGCGGGCGTGGCGAGCACGCCGATGACGCCGCGACGGGTCAGGGCGGCGGCCGGCTTGACCGCAGGTTCCATTCCGACGAAGGCCGTAGTCGGGTGACGGCTCCGCAAGTGGTCGAGAGCGGCGGCGGAAGCGGTGTTGCACGCGAGCACGATGCTGGTGGAACCCTCCTCGAGCAGGTGATCGGTGATCCGCTCCGATCGCCGTCGAATCGCCCCGAGGGTGCGGTCCCCGTATGGCGCCCACGCCCGATCGCCGACGTAGCGCACTGCCACGGAGGGATCCAATCGGAGCACCTCCCGGACGACGGACAGCCCTCCCAGGCCCGAGTCGAAGACTCCGATCACGTGCGGGGACGGTAGCGTCCGCGCCTCGCTGATCTGGAGGAGTCCATGGACCTCGCGAACGTCTCAGCCATCGTGACCGGCGGTGCCTCCGGCCTCGGCGCCGCCACCGCCGAACGCCTGGTAGAGGCAGGTGCCAAGGTGGTCGTGGCCGACCTCAACGCCGAGGCGGGGGAGATGCTCGCCGGCCAGATCGGCGGGGCCTTCGTCGCCACTGACGTCACCAAGGCCGAAGACGTCGAGGCGGCGGTCACCGTCGCCGCCGAGATGGCTCCTCTCCGTGCCCTCGTCAACTGCGCCGGGATTAGCTCGGTGGGGCGAACCATCAATCGGGACGGATCGCCGCACGACCTCGGGTACTTCGCCACCGTTATCGCCGTCAACCTCACCGGGACCTTCAACTGCATCAGGCTGGCTGCCTCGGCGATGGCCGGCCTTGAACCTGTCGACGACTTCGGTACCCGCGGGGCGATTGTCAACACTGCCTCGGTGGCCGCGTTCGACGGTCAGATCGGACAAGCGGCCTACTCCGCATCGAAGGGCGGGGTCGTCGGAATGACGCTCCCGATCGCCCGCGATCTGTCCTCCGTGGGCGTCAGGGTCAACACCATCGCACCGGGGATCATCGACACCGCCATGCTGGCTGCCCTTCCCGATGAGGCGAAGGCGTCGCTCGGTGAGCAGGTGTTGTTCCCGAGGCGGCTCGGTCAGCCATTCGAGTACGCGGCGCTGGCCCACTTCCTCCTCACTCACGACTACATGAATGGCGAAACGGTGAGGATGGACGGCGGGATACGGATGGCACCGAAGTGACCACCGGCAGGGGAGTCAGGCGGCGGTCGCCTCCGAGACCTGGCGCTTGATGCGGCTCAGGATCGCCCGCATCCCGTTGAGCCTTTGCGGCGTGACGACCTCTTCCAGTCCCATGGCGTAGAAGAAGTCGTCGGGCACGGACAGGATCACGTCCGCCTTCTCGCCTTCCAGGCCGCCCAGGAGGATGCCGGCGAAGCCGCGCACCGTCGGAGACTCAGGTGGCGCCTCGAAGTACATGTGCACCGCACCGTCGTCGTCGATCTCGGCCAGCAGGAAGAACGGCGTCTGACATTCGTGCACCTGTTCGAGGCTGTCCCGTTCGACATGGTCGGGCAGTGGCGGGATCCGGCGCGAGAAGTCCAACAGCGCCTCGACCTTGATGTCCTTCGGCGAGGTCGCCATCAGGCTCACGATCTGTTCGAGCTTGGGCGGCAGAGCCATCAACTCCACCGTAGACCGTCCGTTGGTCCAAGTCGCACCGACGGAGTTCCCCCGGGTGTGGATAAGCTCGGGGGTGGACCACTGCGAGGAGAGAACATGCCCGTTGCACCGGACACATCGCCTGCCTTCCAGGCGTACTCCAATCCCGCCAAGCTGGTTTCCACAGACTGGGTGGCGGAACATCTGAACGATCCGGATGTCGTGGTGGTCGAATCCGACGAGGACGTGCTGCTCTACGAGACCGGACACATCCCCGGGGCCATCAAGATCGACTGGCATGCAGATCTGAACGACCAGACAGTGCGTGACTATCTCGATGGGGAGGCATTCGCCGAGTTGATGGCCAGGCACGGCATCACGCGCGACACCACCGTCGTCTTCTACGGAGACAACTTCAACTGGTGGGCTGCGTACGCCCTCTGGGTGTTCAGTCTCTTCGGGCACCCTGACACCCGGCTGATGGACGGTGGCCGTCAGAAGTGGGTGGCCGAGGGTCGGGAGATGACGACGGACAAGCCGGACGGTGCCCGTACCGAGTATCCGGTGGTGGAGCGCGCCGACGTGCCGATCAGAGCTTTCATCGGCGACGCCTTGGCCCAGAGCGAGGCGCGCAAGCCGCTCATCGACGTCAGATCTCCCGAGGAGTTCCGGGGGGAGCGGATGCACATGCCCGACTACCCGAACGAGGGGGCTTTGCGCGGCGGGCACATCCCGGGGGCGGCCAACGTGCCTTGGAAGCGGGCCGCCAACGACGACGGCACCTTCAAGGATGTCGACGACCTGCGCGCCATCTACGAACAGGAGGTCGGCCTGTCGCCGGACGAGGACGTGGTGGTGTATTGCCGTATCGGGGAGCGCTCCAGCCACACCTGGTTCGTACTCACCCACCTGCTGGGCTACGACCACGTGCGCAACTACGACGGCTCGTGGACCGAATACGGCAACGCCGTCCGGGTGCCGATCGAGAAGTGATCAGCGTCGGCGAGCGACGATGAACAACCGTCGGAACGGGAGGATGGTCGACCCGTCGGGCCCGGCCGGGTACGCAGCCCGGTAGCGGATCGCGCATTCGCGCAGGAATCGGGTTCGATCCTCCGCCCCGAGCGCATCGAGGACGGGTCTGAGCAGCGCACCGGTGACCCACTCCAGTACCGGGTCCTCCCCGCCCAGCACCTGGTGGTAGGTGGTCGTCCACATGTCGATGTCGAAGCCGGGGCCGATCCACTCCCGGTATTCGGTGGGCGTGGCCACTCGGTCTCTGGGCAACGCGGCGCCGATCTCCGAGGCGAAGCCTCCCTCGTCGAGCACCTGGGCGGGAATGGCGCTCACCGATTCGCTCCAGTTGTCAGGCATCTGCACCGCCAGGACTCCCCCCGCCCCCACTGATCCCGCCAGCCGCGGGAAGAGTTCGTCGTGCGCATCGAGCCAATGCAAGGTGGCGTTGGAGAAGATCAGCCCGTAGGGAACGTCCGGTGACCAGTCGGCGATGTCGGCTTGCACCCATTCGAGGGCGGGATGCGTGGCGCGCGCCTCCGCCAGCATTTCCGCCGACGAGTCGAGTCCGCTGACCCTGGCACCGGGGAAGCGTGCCGCCACCAGCGCGGTCAGGTTGCCGGGTCCGCATCCGAGATCGATGACGCGGGCGGGCTCGATCGGAGGCACGCGGGCGAGCAACTCGACCCCGGGTCGCAGGCGGTGATCGGCGAACCGCAGATACTCGGCGGGGTCCCAGATCACGGCTGGGACCTTCGCAGTTCCTCGAGTTCCAGGCGATCGAGGTGCCGCCAGGCTCCCGGGACCAGATTACGCAGGGTCACCGGTCCCACCGACCAGCGCACCAGCCGCAGCGTCGGATGTCCGACTGCCGCCGTCATCCTTCGCACCTGGCGGTTGCGACCTTCGCGCAGGCTCAATTCGATCCAGGCCGTGGGGATCGACCTTCGGCGACGGATCGGTGGATCCCGGGGGGGAATCCAGTGCGGCTGGGTGATCGTCCTCGCCCGCGCCGGCGACGTCATCCGGCCCTGGACCTCCACGCCGGCCGCCAGGAGACCGATCGTCTGCTCCGTCGGCTCCCCCTCGACCTGCACGAGGTAGGTCCGCTCGTGCCGGCCGGAGGTGAGGGCGCCGCGCAGCCGGGCATCGTCGCTCAGAAGGAGGAGGCCTTCGGAGTCACGGTCGAGGCGGCCCGCCGGATACACGTCCGGGACGTCGATCCAGTGGGCGAGGGTCGGGCGGTCATCGCGGTCGGTGAACCGCGTGAGGACGCCGTATGGCTTCCAGAAGGCGATCGTCGTCATCCTCGTCCGGTGCGGAGCACGATCTCGGCCATCCTGGTGACGATCTCAGGCGTGAGTTGTCGCCACCGAAAGCGCCATCGCCAATTGCCGGCTTCCACTCCCGGCGTGTTCATCCGCGCTTCGCTGCCCAGCGAGAGGATGTCCTGGAGCGGAACGATGGCCACCGCCGCCACCGACTCGAGCACCGCCTCGATCAGGTCCCATGCGAAATCAGAGCCGTCACTGCCCAGTTCCTCCATCGCCGATGCGCGCTCCGCGACCCGACCCGGATCTTCACTCTGGAACCAACCCATCGCGGTGTCGTTGTCGTGGGTGCCTGTGTAGGCGACGACGTGTTCCCGGAACTCGCCGATGGCATGTGCGCTCTCGGTGCCGAATCCGAACTGGAGGACCTTCATGCCGGGGAGTCCGAACTCGTCACGGAGTTCCTCGACGTCGGGCGTGATCAACCCCAGGTCCTCGGCGATGACGGGAAGGTCGGGAAACACCGACGCCAGGTGCCGGAACAGCGCGCGCCCTGGTGCGGGGACCCACTCTCCCGTGACCGCAGTCGGGGCGTCGGCCGGGATGTGCCAGGAAGCCACGAATCCACGGAAGTGGTCGATGCGGACGACGTCGAACAACTGGAACACCCGTCGCATCCGTTCCGTCCACCAGGCGAATGCGGTGGCGGCATGCCGATCCCAGTCGTAGATCGGGTTCCCCCATCGCTGTCCCGTCTTCGAGAAGTAGTCGGGTGGCACCCCTGCCACGACGGTCGGCTGGCCCCGGTCGTCGAGGTGGTACAGCTCGCGGTTGGCCCACACGTCGGCAGAGTCGTGGGCCACGAAGATCGGGATGTCACCCACGAGGGCCAGTCCGAGATCGCCGCAGTGCGCTCGCAGACGCTGGAACTGGCGATCGAACAAGTACTGCTCGATGCGGATGCGGTGGATGGCTTCCCCCAGCTCGCGCCGGACCCGTCGCATGGCGGAGGGAGCGCGCTGCGCCAGCGTGTCCTCCCACTCCCACCACGGTGCCAGTGCGTTGGCGCGCTTCAGGGCAGTGAACTCGGCGAAGTCGTTCAGCCACGTCTTGCCGTGCGTCTCGACGAACTCGTCGCATCGTTCGTCGGCGCGGGTGGCGGCCAGGGCGGTGGCGGTGTCGAGCAGTCGCTGCTTCCACGGGATCACCGCCCCGAAGTCGACCGACCGTTGGTCGAACCGCCCGCCGATCGCCTCCTGGGAGAGGAGACCGTCGGACACCAGATCGGTCAGAGACACGAGGAGCGGATTGCCCGCAAACGTGGAAGGAGACTGGTACGGCGAGTCGCCGTATCCGGTGGGGCCGATCGGAAGCATCTGCCACCACCGCAGCCGCATCTCTGCGGCGACCTCGGCGAACCTCCTCGCAGCAGGTCCCAGCGTGCCGACTCCGGTCCCGGGTAGACAACTCGGGTGGAGGAGCACGCCAGCCGAGCGGGGGAGAGAAGAGTTGCCTGGCAAGGTGGTTCCGATTCGGGGCGGCGAGTATATGGACGGCCGGGGTGGCGTCGGCCTGCGACTCAGCTCGGGAGGCGGGCCGCCAGGAACTCGTGGATCGTGTCGTGGGCTCGCCTTGCCACCGCGACGTCGAACGCATCGAACGCATGGGGCGCGCCGGGCACGATCTGGATCACAGACTCGGAGCCCGCTGCTTGCCAGCGAGGATGCAGGAACAGGGAGTCGTCGAGCAACGGATCGTTCGTCCCGACGGTGAAAATCGCCGGTGGCATGCCGTCCAGGCCGGCGAACAGCGGGGACACGTCCGGGTCTTCGAGATCGCGCCCGCGGGCGAACTGCTCCACGAACCAGCGAACGGTGTCGGTGTTCAGCACCTGGGGAGGATTGCCGTAGCGGCGGGCACTCGGAGTGCCGCGCAGATCGAACACGCCGTACATCAGATTCACCGCCCTGGCGGCGGTGAAGCCGTGGCGGTCGCGGAGGCGGAGGGCGGTCACGAGAGCCAGGTGGGCGCCGGCCGATTCGCCGCCGATGACGATGGAGTCTGACCCGAAGCGGGATGCGGCCTGGTCGATGACGGCGACCGCCGCCGCTTCGCAGTCGTTCGGTGCCGCCGGGTAGGGATGCTCGGGCGCCAGCCGGTAGTCGACCGAGACCACCGTCATGCCGGTCGCGTTGGCGAGACGTTCGAGGCGCGGATCCTGGTGGTGGGTGCCGCCCAGCACCCAGCCGCCACCGTGGAAGTGGAGGTACGTCCCCCGTGGCGGTCC
>CAZCRP010000099.1:0-9339 GCA_964501055.1 uncultured Acidimicrobiaceae bacterium | reverse complement strand
CTCGACGAGCCCACCAACCATCTCGACCTCGACACGGTGGAACGACTGGAGGAGGCGCTGGCCGGCTTCCCCGGCGCCCTGGTCGTGATCTCCCACGACGAGACGTTCGCCACCGCCACCACTGACGCCACTCTCACCTTGTGAACGTCAGCCAATCGATCGTCGCACGACGGGCGGGCCGACCGGGTCACCTAGATTGCGAGCGTGACCGTCCCACACCTCCTGATCACCGGTGCCAGCAGCGGGATCGGTCGGGCGGCGGCCGTCGCCCTCGCCCCCCGCTTCGCCAAGGTCACGCTGGTCGGACGATCACGGGAACGACACCAGCCGGTCATCGACGACCTCACCGCCGCCGGGGTCGAGGCGAAGCTGGTGATCTGCGACTTGTCCTCGCTGGCGGCTGTGACCGTCGCCGCCGCGAGCGTCATCGAGCCCGTTGACACAGTGATCGCCAATGCTGCGGTAGGCGGCGTGCGCGGGGTGACGGTCGACGGATTCGAGATCCACTTCGGCGTCAACCACCTCGCCCACCATCTCCTCGTCACCGAACTGGCGGACCGGATCACGGATCGGGTGGTGGTCGTGTCCTCCAACGCCCACTTCGAGGCCGGTCATCTCGACTACCGACGCGTTCGCCGTCGCACGCGCTCGCTCACGGGGCTCACCGAATACCGGGGGTCGAAGCTCGCCAACGTCTGGTTCGGACGGGAGCTGGCCAGGAGATGCCGCTTCGGAGTCCACATCGTCCACCCCGGCCTGGCGGCGACGGACATCTGGCGGAGGATCCCGTGGCCGCTGCGTTCGCTCGTGACCCGGAACATGGCGTCGCCGGCCGCAGCGGCAGAGACGCCGGTTTGGGCCGTCACGACCCCGGACCTCCAGTCCGGGGGATACTTCGCCCGCTGCGCCCCGCGACCACCGAGCCAGCTCGCCCGCGACGACGCCGCGGCAGGCGACCTGTTCGAACGGAGCGAAGCGTGGCTGCGGCCGTACCGGAGTAACGGGGCATGAAGGTCGGCGTGCAGCTTCCCGAAGTGGAGCGAGTCGTACGCTGGCCCGAGATCGAGCGAATGGCCCGCCTGATCGAGGCGAGCGGCTTCGACGGGATCTGGGTCGGCGACCACCTGCTGTACGAGGAAGGTGGAGCACGAATCGGACCGTGGGAGGCGTTCACCCAGCTCGCAGCCATCGCCGCCGTCACCGCGCGCGTCGAGATCGGTCCGCTGGTGGCCGCCCAACCGTTCCATGAGCCCGCCATCCTGGCCAAACAGGCCGCCACCATCGACGAGATCAGCGGTGGCCGCCTCGTGCTCGGACTGGGAGCGGGATGGAACCGGCTCGAGTTCGAGGCGTTCGGGCTCCCGTACGAACGGCGCGTGGCGCGGTTCGAGGAAGGCTTCGACATCATCCGTCGCCTGCTGGGAGGCGAGACGGTCACGCACCACGGCGAGTTCTACGACCTGGAGGGGTGCGTGCTGCACCCGCCATCGTCTCGTCCGGGCGGCCCGCCGCTCATGATCGGCTCCAACAGCCCCCGCATGCTCTCGATTGCGCTCCCCCACGTCGCGGCCTGGAACTCGTGGTTCGTGCAGTTCGAGAACGACCCTTCCCGTCTCCCGGCTTTGATCGCCACCATCGAGGACGCCTGCGCCAAGGCGGGACGCGACCCTGACACCCTCGAGAAGACGGTGGCGCTCCTGATCCAACTCGACCGGGGCAGGACGAGGAGACGCTCGACCAACCCGATCTCGGGAAGCGCGGACGAGTTGGCCGACGCATTGCACCGGGTGGCCGAGGCAGGGATCGACGGAGTGCAACTCGTGCTCGACCCGATCGACGAGGAGTCGATCGCCACGATGGCGCAGGCACTGGCATCGTTCCGCCGGTGACCGCCTTGCTCGCCGCGCTCTTCCGGTCGGCCGACCGATCGATCATGGACAGGCGCTGGGACGTGGTGGTGGTCGGTGCCGGCCACAACGGGCTCACGGCTGCCGCCTACCTCGCCCGGGCAGGGCGATCGGTGCTGGTGGTGGAACGCCGCGATCGCATCGGCGGCGCCGCGACGCTGGAGGAGATGTGGCCCGGTTACGTCGTCTCGCCCTGCGCCTATGTCGTGGGCCTCCTCCATCAACGCGTCATCGACGACCTCTCACTGCGGAAGCGGGGGCTCGACATCGTGATGGGCGACCCCACCTACTTCGTCCCGTTCGACGACGGGCAGTCGCTGACGATCTGGAACGACGAGCTCGCCACGCGCCGCTCCCTGGAGGCGTTCGCGCCCGACCAGGTGGGCGGGTGGTTCGCGCGCAACGCCCTCTTCGATCGCATTCGAGACGCACTGCGACCTGCCGACGAGCGCGACCTGTGGCTCGATCCCCACGCCACCCGGGCCGAAGTCGAACGCCGGCTCGCCGGCGACGATCTCGCCTTGGCGACGGTGTTCGAGGACTCCCAGGTCGAGAACCTAGGGCGATTCTTCTCAGACGACCGCCTGATCGCGGCCTACGCCGGGCAGGGAGTGATCGGCGTGAATGCCTCGCCGTTCGACCCTGGAACGGCCTTCGTCGACTTTCACCATTCGTCCGGACGTCAGGAGGGAAAGGACGCTGACTGGGGATTCGTGATGGGCGGGATGGGAGCGGTGTCGGTCGCCATCGCCCGCGCGGCCGAGGAGTCGGGAGCGGTCATCGCCACCGACATCGAGGTGGTGTCGATCGAGCCGGGCCACGGACTGGTACTCGCCAACGGCGACATCGTGGAGGCGGGCGTCGTCGTCTCCAACGCGGACCCGGTGCGCACCGCGGCCCTGCTGGGAGACCCGCGCTTCGCCGAGCGGGTCGCGTCCCACTCGGTCGACAGTGCCACCGTCAAGGTCACGTTCGCCCTCTCGCAGCTTCCCGACTTCGGTCCACCGCACGCCATCCGCGCCCAGATCGAGATCGTGCGCAGCGCCGACTCCATGCACGACTCCTACCTCGCCGCCCGGGCGGGAGGAATCAGCGACGAGATCTGGTGCGAGCTGTACCTCCAGACTCCATACGACCCTTCCATCGCTCCCCCCGGCAAGCATGTCCTCTCGGCCTTCTGCCAGTACGCCCCCTACACGTGGGCAGACGGCGCAACCTGGGACGACCATCGAGCGGACGTGGAGGAGGCGGTGACGAGATCCATCGAGCGGTTCGCGCCGGGCTTCGGCGATCTGATCGAACACACACAGGTCTTGGGGCCGCCTGACATCGAAGCGCGCATCGGGCTCACGGGCGGGCACATCTTCCACGGCGACATCCGCCCTCGATACATGTGGGAGAACCGCATGCCCTACCGGACGGGAGTCGACGGCGTGTACCTGTGTGGTGCGTCCACCCATCCGGGAGGGAGCGTGATCGGGATCAACGGCAGGAATTCGGCAATGGTCGTGCTCGCGGACCTCCAGCAGTGAGCGACATGGACAGGACGCTGGGCGTGCGTTTGAACAATGAGGTGTGGGACGCACTCGACTCAGGCGCGATCACACCGGATAGCCCGATCGAGGACCGAGAGCGCCTCCTCTACGCCGCCTACGCCTCCACCCACCACTGGCTGCGGGCGGGGACCGCCGCCAACCACGCACGCGGCGAGCATCTGATCGCCCGCGCCGCCATCCAGACCGGCTTCTTCGTGGCGGGCTTGCACCACGCCGTCCGCTGCCGGGCGCTGGTGGAGAGCCACCCGGGAGAGATGGAGGACCGCGGGTTCGCGCTCGAGGCGCACGCGCGTGCCCTCGCGGCCATCGGTGACCTGCCACGTGCTCGCCAGGTCCTCGACGAGGCGCGCCTCGTGATCGCCGCCATCGCCGATGCCGACGACCGGGAGGTGGTGGGGGCGCAGCTCGACCGTGGTCCCTGGTTCGGGCTGGGCGAAGCGACGGAGTGACCGCTCAGCGATCGACGTCGCCCATCACCGGATCGAGCGAGGCGATGGTGGCGACGGTATCCGCCACCAGGGAATCGGCCATCATGATCGGGAGCGCCTGCAGATTCGTGAACGACGGCGCCCTGGTGTGCATCCGCCACGGCTTTCCTCCCCCGTCGGACACCAGGTAACAGCCCAGCTCGCCACGCGGCGACTCCACCGCCACGTAGGTCTCCCCAGGTGGCACGGTGAACCCCTCCGTGAAGATCTTGAAGTGATGGATCAGTGCCTCCATCGACTCGTCGATGCGGGCTCGCGGCGGGGGCGTGATCTTGCGGTCGTCCACCCGGTAGTCGCCTTTCGGCATGCGGTCCATGGCCTGCTCGACGATCTTCATCGACTCGTGAATCTCGTCGACACGGACCCGGTAGCGGTCGTAGACATCGCCCCGCTCCCCCACCGGCACGTCGAACTCGTACGTCTCGATGCCCGAGTACGGGAACGCCTTGCGCAGATCCCAGGCGACCCCGGCCGAACGCAGGATCGGGCCGGTGATCGCATAGGCCTGGCACTCCTCGGCGCTGATGACGCCCACTCCGCGTGTGCGCTCCACCCAGATCGGATTGTTGCGCAGGAGATCGTCGTACTCGGCGATCCGTCCCGGCAGCGTGTCGAGGATCTCGCGCACGTCCTGGCGCCACCCGGGCGGCAGGTCCGCCGCCAGCCCGCCTGGCCGGATGAAGTTGTGGTTCATGCGTAGGCCGGTGGTCTTCTCGAAGAAGGCGAGGATCTGCTCCCGCTCTCGGAAGCCGTAGATCATCATCGACAGGGCGCCGATGTCCATCCCGTTGGTGGCGAGTGCCACCAGGTGCGAGGAGATCCGGTTCAACTCCGTCAGCAGGACACGCATCACTTGCGCCCGCTCCGGGACTTCGATACCCAACAACCGCTCGACTGCCAGCGAGAAGCAGAGCTCGTTGTGGAACGGCGCCAGGTAGTCCATGCGGGTCACGTTCGTCGGCCCCTGCAGGAAGGTGAGGGTCTCGGCGGTCTTCTCCATCCCCGTGTGGAGGTAGCCGATGATCGGCTTCGACCGGCGGACGATCTCACCGTCGAGTTCGAGTTGGAGCCGGAGTACCCCATGTGTCGAAGGGTGCTGCGGCCCCATGTTGAGCAGCATCCGCTCGTCGTCCGAGCCCTCGTCGCCGTAGAGGAAGTCGTCGTCGACCACCTTCCCGAGTTGCTCGCGGAGGCGCGCCTCCGTCTCGACCAGCTGCATCTTCTGGGCGCCCTCGTCCGTGGCGGCCGTCTCCCAGCCGCGCGGCTCCGGCTCCTCGGTGCCGGAGACCCACATGTCGACCGTCTCGAGATCGTCTTCCGGCGTCATGACGTCGTCACTCATCGGCTCACCGGACCTTGTGCGAATCCTTGAACTGGACGGGGACCGAGCCGACCGCGAAGTCCTTGCGGAGCGGATAACCGACCCAGTCGTCGGGCATGAGAATTCTCGTGAGGTCGGGGTGGCCGTCGAAGACGATGCCGAACATGTCGTACGCCTCGCGCTCGGCGAATCCGGCCCCCGGCCAGATCGGCGTCAGCGACGGGATCGTGGGTTCGTCGCCGCCGACCTCGGCGATGACTCGCAGGCGCAGCACATGCTGGAGCGACAACAGGTTGGCGACGACCTCGAACCGGGGGCGGCGGGACCGGTGCCAGTCGACCGCAGTGACATCTGCGCACACCTCGAACCCGGCCTCCTTGGCGGCCAACCCGAATTCGGCGAACCGCGCGGCGGGGACACGCACCACGTCCTGGCCGGCCGAAAGCGACCAGACCGCATCGTCGAACTGCTCGAGAAGAGCCATCAGTGTGGCGTTGTCGGGCCGCCCCTCCTGACCTTCGATCCGGAGTGGGTCAAGTGGGGGATTGCCGAGGAGGTCATCCCCGGGATGGACCGCCGGGCCCGAGATCGAGGCGGCCGTGGCGATGTCGGTGCCGCCGGTGGTGTCGTCATCCGACGTCACCCCACCCGGAGCAGGGTTGGCGCCCTCGGTCTTCTTCTCGTCGCTCATGCGGGCACGGCGCCGTGGCGGATGATGTCGCCCGACATGATCTTGTCGTGCAAGGTGAGAATGCCGTGCATCAGGCTCTGCGGTCCGGGTGGACAACCGGGTACGTAGATGTCGACCGGCACCACCTGGTCGACCCCCTGGACGAGGGCGTAGTTGTTGAACATCCCGCCGGTCGAGGCGCAGGCGCCCATCGAGATGACCCATTTCGGGTCGGGCATCTGGTCGTAGACCTGGCGCAGCACCGGCGCCATCTTCTGACTCACGCGACCGGCGACGATCATCAGGTCCGCCTGGCGGGGCGAGGCCCTGAACACTTCCATGCCGAAGCGAGCGAGGTCGTAATGGGCGGCACCGGTGGCCATCATCTCGATGGCGCAGCATGCCAGGCCGAAGGTGGCGGGGAACATCGAACGGGTGGCGGCCCAGCGGGCGGCCATCTCGACGGTCGACATGAGGATGCCTGGCGGGCGGGGTACGTCCGTCATCGCACCGGCTCGTGGTCCGAGTAACGGAGACGGCGGCTCACGTTCCAATCGAGGCCGCCACGCTTCCAGACATAGGCCAGGGTCTCGAACACGAAGAAGCTGAAGACGAAGATCGAGCCGATCCCGAACCAGGCGAGGTCGTTGAAGCGCGACGCCCAGGCGAACAGGAAGATGATCTCGATGTCGAAGACGACGAACAGCATGGCGACGAGATAGAACTTCACGGGGAACCGCTGCGAGGGCTCGGTCTCCGGCAGGATCCCGGACTCGTAGGGAGCGGTCTTCTCCATCGACGGATTCGAGGGCGAGAACAGCCTCGACACGGTCAGGGAGATGAGGACGAACCCGCCGGCGAGGGTCAACATGACCGCGAGCGGCAGATAGTCGACGAGTTCCATCGCCAGCGAGAATAGAAGTCGAGCCCCCGAATGGGGGAATCGGACGGGTACCTTCGGTCCATGCCTTCCGCTGCGCCACCCGGATTCGTCCCCTATCGCCCGCCCCGTCCTGACCCGGCGACGCTGGACGAAGCCGGACGCGCCCTCCACGCCGAAGCCGACACGCGCCGCAGCGTGCGTCACTTCAGCCCTGATCCCGTGCCGCGCCAAGCGATCCACTGGGCCATCCGGACCGCCTCGACGGCGCCGTCCGGCGCCCACCTGCAGCCGTGGACGTTCGTACTGGTGGGTGACCCCGGGAAGAAGAGGGCGATCCGCCAGGCGGCCGAGGAGGAAGAGAAGCGCAACTACCTCGAGGGACGCATGAACGAGGAGTGGCAGGAGGCGCTCGCACCCCTCGGCACCGATTGGCACAAGCCCTATCTGGAGACCGCCCCATGGCTCGTCGTGCTCTTCGAGCAGCGCTACGGCATCAGGCCGGACGGCACCCGCCGGCACCACTACTACGTCAAGGAGAGCGTCGGCATCGCGGCCGGAATGTTCATCTGGGCGATCCATCGCCTCGGTCTGGCCACCCTCACCCACACCCCCTCACCGATGCGGTTCCTCACGCAGATCCTGGAACGACCCGAGAACGAGCGGCCATTCGTGGTGATGCCGGTCGGCTACCCGGCCGACGACTGTGTCGTGCCCGAACTCACCCGCAAGCCGCTCGATCAGGTACTCGTCGAATGGTGAGGTGAACCGAGTGGCGACCCCCCGGATTCCGAACGCCACGGTGGAACGGCTGCCGATGTACCTGCGCTACCTCGAGGAGGTCGGCATCGGCGCCAGGACGATCGGGTCGGAGGAGATCGCCATAGCCACCGGCGGCAGCGCCGTCCAGGTTCGCAAGGACCTGTCGCACATCCGGTACACAGGGACGCGAGGGGTGGGCTACGACATCGATCTGCTGGCAGCGGCGATCAAGAAGGCCCTCGGCATCGATCGGACCCGACCGGTCGCCCTGGTCGGGGCAGGCAACCTGGGCACCGCCCTCGCCGGCTACGGCGGGTTCTCCACCACCGGCTTCGAGATCAGGGCGGTGTATGACAAGAACCCGCGCCGGATCGGGGCGATGATCGGCGACAAGGCGGTGCGCGACATCGGCCGGCTGGTCGCCGACGCCCGCCTCGCCCCCTACGAGATCGGCGTGATCGCCACCCCGGTGTCGGCGGCGCAGACGGTGGCGGACATCATGGTCGACGCCTCGATCGGCGCCATCCTCAACTTCGCGGCGGTGAACGTGAAGGTGCCCGAGGCGGTCGTCGTGCGCAACGTCGACCTTTCCACCGAGTTCCGCATCCTCAGCTACTACCTCTCCCGCTGACACGGCGGGGAGCCCCAAAACCGGTTTCGCTCTGCAGCACGCGTCAGTTCTGACGCGCTGCCCCGCTAAGAAACGGGATTAGGCCTGTTCTTGGGACTCTTCGTACTGGTTCATGGCGACCAGGAACATGATGAAGAGGATGAACGAGACGAGGGTGTAGGCGATCGGGATGATGCGGATCTCGAACGCGTTGAGGCCTTCGATGCTCTCCGGGCGGGGGCCGCGGGGGGCGTAGATCACGAACAGCAGCGAGCCGATGGTGCTCCAGGCGAAGATCCCGGCGCCCGTCACGAGGAAGGCGAGGCGCTTGCCGAGGTTCGTGTAGTTGAGCAGGTAGATGGACCCGAAGAAGATCACCACCGACGCCAAGGTCAGGATGATCCCTGTGACGAACAGGTTCGCCGACAGCAGATCACGCATGAGCTCGCGCATCAGTTGCCTCCCATCCCGGTCAGGTTCCCGGCCCGCAGCCAGCGCGCCAGGTTGGTGAGATCCTCGGTCGACAACGTCGCCCCGAACCCGGGCATCTGGCCGTTGCCGAAGCCGTTGACGCCGTAGGGCACGTTGATCCGCGCGCCGACGATGAGGAACTCGACGAGGTCGTCCTCGGTGAGGAACTGCACCGCCGGGCGGCCATCCCACAGCGCCGGCCCGAACCCGCCCGAACCCGCCTCCTGGGCGAACCCGACGCCTGCGGAGTACCCCGACGTGTGGCAGCGGGCGCAGTTGGATTGGAAGATGCCGACGACGCGCTCGGCGGTCGCGACGTCCCCGTCGAAGGCGTGGTCCGCGATGCCCTGGAAGTCGAACTCCCACGCCCTTCGCTCCTTGGCCTCCTCCAGATTGGCGAGCGCTTGCTCCGCCGGGGTCAGCAGTGACTCGAGGTTGTTGGCCTGCACCGCGAGGTTGAGGGCGAGCGAGGAGAGCTGGGACACGACCCGGGTGGCGGTCGTGAGGTCCGGGTCGCCGCCGACAGAAGTCGGATTGGCCGGATCGAGGGTGACCACCCGTATCTCGGACGGGACGACGGCGTCCCGGGCGGCATCGATCTGGGCGACGATCTGGGCTTCGGCGGCATCCGGGATCCCGTCGCCGTCGGCGTCCTCGCCTCCGGCAGCGAGGGC
>CAZCRP010000098.1:0-9341 GCA_964501055.1 uncultured Acidimicrobiaceae bacterium | reverse complement strand
TGCGCGCGGTGGTCGATCCGCTGCACGGCCTGCGCACCGCGCGGCGGATCAGCCGGCACCGGGCGACCACCCACGTGGCCGAACATCACGGACTCGAAGGCACAGCCTGCCAGGTCGATGTCGTCGTCGGGGCCCAGCAGCCAGACCTCCATGCCGGCGGTGGCCGCCTCGAGCCTCGGCGGGTTGGCGGGGATCGGCTCCGCTTTGCCGAGCAGTCCGATCACCGGGGTGGGATGGATGTCGTTCCCGTCGGTTTCGTTGTAGAAGCTGACGTTGCCGCCGATGACGGGGATACCGAGGTGCTCACATGCGGCCGAGATTCCCTCGATGCACTGCCGGAACTGCCACATCACCTCCGGCTTCTCCGGATTGCCGAAGTTGAGGTTGTCCACCACCGCCAGCGGTTCGGCACCGGTGATCGCGACGTTGAGCGCAGCCTCGTACACGAGGCGCTCGCTGCCCCGGAACGGGTCGAGCAGACACAGCCGTCCGTTGCCGTCAGTCGACACCGCCAGGCCCTTGTCGGTTCCCTGCAGCCGCAGCAGCGTGCCGTCGGCGCCCGGCCCCACCACCGTGTTGAGGAACAACATGTGGTCGTATTGCTCGTACACCCAGGCCGGTGAGGCGATCGAAGGGTCGTCCAGTAGCCGCAGCAGGGACTCGCCCGGATCGGGGCCTGACCGGTGATCGAGTGTGTCGGCCCACCGCTCCTCGAGACCCTCCGGCGCCGCCAGCGGCCGCTCCAGACGCGGCGCGGCCTCCGACAACGAGGCAGCCGGTAGCTCTGCCACCAGCTCTCCCCCGTGATGGATGCGCAGGGTGCCTCCGGTGGTCACGCGCCCGACCACCGACGCGTCGATCTCCCACTTCTCCGCCACCGCCAGGACCTCCGCCAGGTGGACCTGATCGACGAACGCCATCATCCGCTCCTGGGACTCCGACATCAGCAGTTCGGCAGCCGACATGTCGTCCTCGCGCACGTGCACCCGGTCGAGGTCCACGTCGATGCCGCGTCCGGCCCTGGCCGCGGGTTCCGAAGTAGCGCAGGACAGGCCCGCCGCTCCCAGGTCCTGGACGCCCACCACCAGGTCGCGGGCGTACAGCTCGAGGCAGGCCTCGATCAGCTTCTTCTCCTCGAACGGGTCGCCCACTTGCACCGAGGGTCGTTTGCCGCCGGTCTCGTCGTCGAAGGAGGCCGACGCCAGCACCGAGGCTCCACCGATCCCGTCGCGGCCGGTGGGCTTGCCCAGCAGCACCGCGACCGAACCCGCTTCCCCGGCGGTTCCGAGCACCAACGCCTCCCGTCGCATCACCCCCAGGCACATCACGTTCACCAGCGGGTTTCCCGAGTAGCAGGGGTCGAACGCCACCTCGCCGCCCACCGTGGGCACGCCGACCGCGTTCCCGTACCCGGCGATGCCGGCGACGATCCCCCCGAACAGGTAGCGGTTCTTCGGCGTCTCCAGCGGTCCGCATCTGATCTGGTCCCACAGGGCGATCGGCCGCGCTCCCATCGTGAACACGTCGCGCAGGATCCCGCCGACGCCGGTGGCTGCTCCCTGATAGGGCTCGACGAACGAAGGGTGGTTGTGGCTCTCGATCCGGAGTGCGGCGAGCCAGCCGTCGCCGAGATCCACCACCCCGGCGTTCTCGCCCGGTCCGACCACCACCCACGGCGCCTCCGACGGGAAGCGTCCGAGGTGGGCGCGCGACGACTTGTACGAGCAGTGCTCCGACCACATCACCGAGTACATGGCCAGTTCCGCCGGCCGCGGGTCGCGTCCGAGTATTCCGACGACGGTGTCGAACTCCTCGTCCGTCATCCCGAGGGCCCGATGGATGCCCGCCAGCTCAGGCATGCGCGCCGGCCGGCACCGATGCCATGAACGCTTCGAGGAGGAGTCGTCCGTCCTCCGACCCCAGCAGTGCCTCGACGGCCCGTTCGGGGTGCGGCATGATCCCGACGACGTTGCCCGCCTGGTTGGCGACCGCCGCGGCACGACCCTGTGACCCGTTGGGATCACCGGCGTAGCGGACGACGACCCGGCCTCGGCGTCCCGGGTCCACCCAGTTGCCCTCGTAGGAGTTGAGGGGGATCCGCAGACGTGTCCCCGGCGGGATGCCGGCAGTGAGGGCGGTGGCGCTGTCCGTCACCTCCACGTCGACCACCCGGCAGATGAAACGCAGGTCGCGGTTGGCGATCAACGCACCCGGCAGCAGACCCGCCTCGCACAGGATCTGGAATCCGTTGCAGATGCCCAGCACCGGTGCCCCGGCCGCGGCCATTCGCCCGACCTCCCCCATCACAGGGGAAAAGCGGGCGATGGCACCGGTGCGCAGCGCATCTCCGTGGGCGAAGCCACCGGGAAGGACCACCGCGTCGGCGCCGGTGAGATCCTCCTCGCGGTGCCACACCAGCTCGGCGTGGCCCCCCAGCAGTCGGATCGCATGGACGACGTCGTGCTCACAGTTCGAGCCCGGGAACACCACGACTGCGATGCTCATGGGCCGACCTCGATTTCGTAGTCCTCGAGGACCGGGTTGGCGAGCAGCTGCTCGCACATCGCCTCGACCTGTGCGCGGACGGTGGCCGGGTCGTCACCGTCGATCTCGAGGTGGAGCGTGCGGTCGATCCGTAGGGACCGCACGCCGGCGTGGCCGAGGTCGGCGAGCGCCCGGGCGACGGTGGCGCCGTGGGGATCGGCGATCACGGGCCGGCGGCGGATGGTGACGGTGACGTTCACGCCGCCGTGTCCCGCAGATAGCGGTCGAACGACGTGCCGGTGATCAGTTCGAAGGCCTGTGCGTAGCGGGTACGGGTGCCGCTCACGATGTCCGGCGGCAGGTCGGGAGCGGGGGGAGTGTGGTCCCACCCGGCGGCGTCCAGCCAGTCCCGGATGTACTGCTTGTCAAAGCTCGGCACCGGCCCCCCCGGCCGCCAGCCGGCCGCCGGCCAGTAGCGGGAGGAGTCGGGGGTCAGCACCTCGTCGACGAGGGTCAGTGCCCCGTCGACCAGCCCGAACTCGAACTTCGTGTCGGCGAGAATGACCCCGCGGGCGGCGGCGTGATCTGCCGCGGCCAGATACAGGTCGATGGATCGGGTGCGCAACTCGTCGTAGGTTTCGGCGCCGACCAACGCCCGAGCCTCGACGGCGGTGAGGTTCTCGTCGTGACCGGCGGCGGCCTTCGCGGCCGGCGTGAACACCGGTGCGGGGAGTTCGTCGGCTTCGATCAAGCCGGGTGGCAGGTGCTCGGTGGTCGGTCCTCCCCCCGCGGCGTACTCCCGCCACGCCGAGCCGTAGAGGTAGCCGCGCACCACGCACTCGATCGGGAGCACGTCCGCGCGGCGCACGATCATCGACCGCCCGGCCATCGCGCGGCGGGTGGCAGGGGTCAGGTCCAGCGCGGCGAGATCCGTCGTGACGAAGTGATGGGGGATCGTTGCCAGCTCGAAGAAGAACGCCGAAAGCCCGGTGAGCACCTTTCCCTTGTCCGGGATCGGGGTGGGGAGGATCACGTCGTAGGCGGAGATGCGGTCCGTCGCCACGAACAGGAGGTGATCGGCGTCGACGGCGTAGATCTCCCGGACCTTGCCCGAGGCAACGTGGGTCAATGCCTGCACGTGGCGGCAGGCTAGTGGTCAACCGAGACGGCGCGGCAACGATCAGCGGGAGCTGAGCTCCCGGATCCACGGCGCCCCGCTGCGGGTGTTGGCGGGCATCACGATGCTGAAGCACGCTCCACCCAGCAGCTCGGAACGGCGATAGCCGGCGGTGCCGCCGTGGGCGACCGCCACGGCGCGAACGATGGAGAGCCCGATGCCGACCCCTGGGCTGCTGGAGTCGAGGCGGCGGGTGCCACGGTCGAACTGGTTCCACACCGACGACAGATGCCGGGTGGGCACGCCGGGGCCGTCGTCGTGGACATCCACCGTGACGGCTCCGTCCTCGACGAACGCCCGCAGGTGGATGCGACTTCCGCCGTACTGGCGGGCATTGGCGAGCATGTGGCCGATCGCCTGGTCCAAGCGATCGGCGTCCACCCGCACGAGGTGGTCCGCCACGTCGGTGGTGAACGTCACCCCGAACGCCTCCTCGGAGGCGGAGGCCACGATGTCCGCCAGCGAGGCCTCGCCCGAGCGGATCACCATCGTGGCACCGCCGTCGCGAGCCAGGGTGATGAGATCGGTGACCGTGCGCGCCATGTGCTTCGCCTGATTCGACGCCTCCGTCATCATCGACTCCCGTTCGGCGACGGAGAAGGCCTCCGGTTCCTCCTCGAGCACCTGCAGGAAGCCGACCACCGCGGTGAGCGGCGTGCGCAGCTCGTGGGACACCGACGCGATGAGGTCGCGCCGTTGGTGTTCGACCCTGATCCGGTTGTGGCGGATGGCGACCCACTGGCGCACGACGATCAGGAGGCCGACGAGCAGCAGGGCGTAGATGATCACGCGTTCGCTCGTCGTGTCGCCGGCGAGGGAGCCGTCGGAGAAGAGCTCCTCGAGGCGGAGGATGTGGCGGGGGACGAGAGCGAAGGCGAGCAGATACGGCCAGATGATCGCCCACAACGGAGCCTCCCGGTCAGGGAACTCTTTCTTCGCGGGCCGCCGCGGCACGGTGGTGGCCGCCGCGAGGTACAGCGCCGTCGCCAGGAAGAACAGCCACATCTGCGGCTGGGCCTGCTGGAAGGTGTCCGCCTGCAGACCGGATCGCATGTACAGCAGGTCCGCCGCCACCTGGACGGTCATCGCCACGGCGATGAGCAGCAGTCTGACGTCGAAGCGGTAGGTGCTCCGCCGGAGGGCGACCAGGCACAGCCCGATCAGGATCGCCACGTCGAGGACTGGGTACAACGAGAGACCGACCCGCTCGAGTGTCGTGGCCTGCAACACGACCAGATCGTCGAGCACGACGTCCCAGATGAGCGCCGCCGCCGCCACCGCGCCGACTGCCACGTCGAGCATCGTCATTCTCCACGGACGCCCGTCGCCGTCCATGCGGGCGAAGAGGGCGAGCGCCACGACCATCGAGGTGTACGCCAGGACGAAGAAGACGTCAGCGGGGCCGAACACCGGCCCTTCGGCGCCGAGCGCGGCGACGACCACCAGTCCGCTGCTCGAGAAGACCAGTGCCAGCGACATCGCCCGCCACGGCCGTCGCTCGTGGGCGGGCAGGTCCCGCGAGCGGCGGAACATCGTGAGGGCGGCAGTGCCGTGTCCGATCACCATCACCAGGACACCGGCTGCCTCCACCAGTTGGCCGCCGACGAACAAGGCCGCCACGCTCGCGGCGAGCAGGAGCGCGATGAGGACGCCTGGGACGACGTCGCGGGGACCCAGAACGGGCGTTGGAACCTTCACACGTTCCTCATCGGCCCGAGGGGGCGGGTTGTTGAGCGAATCAGCTCGGCTGGGGCCGCCGGCGGACGTCGACGCTGGGATCCGTTCCCCGCAGGTCGACGGCCATCTCGTCCAACGCGCCCAGCTTCACGAGATGGTGATGGAGCCGCTCCAACATGGCGGCGATGGCGCCCAGCGGCAGGGAGTTGGTGACCGTGAAGCGCAGTCCCGCCCGCCGATGGGGGACTGCCGGCCATGCGGCCGGATTGAGGTAGAAGCCGTCGGCCACCAGCGCGGCACACACATCCATCATCACGTCGACCCTGCCGATCTGGACGAAGAAGATCGGGGTGTGATCGTCGACCAGCAGCGAGACCCCCAACTCCGCCGCCACCGTGTTGACCATCGCGATCCTCTCCGACACGTCGTCCTGCAGGGCACCGAGCTCGGACGAGAGATGGATGTCCGCCGAGGCCACGCCGGCGCCGAGCGTGGCGGGGGTCAGGGGCCCGCCGAACGTCAGGGGCGGCCCGCACACTTCCACCAGCTCGATGATCTCGGGGTCGGATGCCGCCACGATGCCGCCGGCGCTCCCGAATCCCTTCGCCAGCCCGGCCGCCACGACCAGCCGGTCGTGCCAGCCCATCCCGTCCAGGGCAAGGCCCCGCCCGTGCCGACCTGCCCACGAGAACCCGTGCGCATCGTCGATGTACATCCGCAGGCTGGGGTGGTGGTCGAGGAGGGGGCGCAGCTGGGCGAACGGCGCGGACGCGCCCGACATCGAGTAGACGCCGTCGGCCAGGTACCAGATGGCGCGCTCCCCGCCCTCGGCCTCGATGACCGCTCGCTCGAGGGCGGCGAGGTCGCCGTGGGGAACGGTGAGCACGCTGGTGCCGGCGGCGGACAGCAACTGGGCCGACATCTGGACCGAGTTGTGCACTGCCGCGTCCATGAGCACGGCGTCGCCGGGGCGGATCAGCACGGGGAGGGCGGCGGCATGGGCGAGGGTGGTGGTGGGAGCCAGCGCCACCGGCACTCCCATGATCTGCTCGAAACGCTCCTTGAGGTCGCGATAGAGCGGGACGGCGGTGTAGGCGATCGACGACGAGTACGACGTCCCGAACCGGTCGATCGCCAGCTTGGCGCCGGCGGCGAGCCGGGCGTCGCGTCCGAGACCGAGGTAGGAGCAGTCGCCGAAGTTGTAGACGACATCGCCGCCGATGGTGATCCTGCCGGCCACGAGCTGCTCGTCCTCGATCTTCACATGGGAGAGCCCGCGGCCGGAGACCCGGCGGGCGTTGTCGCGGAAGAGGGCGAGCAGCCGCTCGCCGCTCGCGGTGGTCCTGGCCATCATCGTCCTTCGTCGTGGTTCCCCCACCACTCCGAACCACCAGACGCTACCCGCTGACCCGCGAGCGAAGAAAAGCTCAGGAGCCGATGCGATCGACGAAGCGCGTGATCCGGTCCACGAACGCCTCCCGCTGATGCTCCTCGAATTGCTCCCAGGTCGCCAGCGTGCGCGGGTCGACCCTGTCGACGATGAGCATCCCGTCGAGATGATCGATCTCGTGCTGGAAGGTGCCGGCCGTCAGACCCCGCTTCTCCGCCCGGTGCGGTTCGCCGTCGCGGTCGAGGTACTCCACCTCGACCGCGACGTGTCGCCGGAGATCGCCTCGCAGCGGAACCGACAGGCAGCCCTCGTTGATGGTCACCATCTCGTCGCCCACCGGCCTCCAGCTCGGGTTGACGATGACGGTGAGCGGAATCGCCGGCTTGTAGGGATACCGCCGGTTCTGATTCACTTCCACCACCGCGATGCGCCGCCCGGTGTGCACCTGGTTGGCGGCGATCCCGGCGCCCCCCGCATCCCGCATCGTGTCGATCATGTCGTCGATCAGCCGCTGCACCTCCGCCGAGGCCAGTTCGGCCGGCGTCACGGGGCTCGTCGGGGTTCGGAGGACGGGGTGGCCGATGGAGGCAATGGGAAGGACCGCCACGGTCAGCCCTCCGACATCGGGATCCGGACGCCGCGGGTGGCGGCGACCGCCTCGGCGGCGGGATATCCGGCGTCGACATGGCGGATGACGCCCATGCCGGGATCGTTGAGCAGGACACGCTCCAGCTTGCGGCCGGCGAGCTCCGTTCCGTCGGCCACGCTCACCTGGCCGGCGTGGATCGACCGACCGATCCCCACTCCACCACCGTGGTGGATGCTCACCCACGTGGCACCCGAGGCGGTGTTGATCAGGCCGTTCAGCAGCGGCCAGTCTGCGATGGCATCGGATCCATCTGCCATGTCCTCGGTCTCGCGGTAGGGCGAGGCGACCGAGCCGGAGTCGAGATGGTCCCGCCCGATCACGATCGGGGCAGCCAGCTCTCCGCGGCGGACCATCTCGTTGAAGCGGAGGCCGAGCCGGTGCCGCTCCCCGTATCCCAGCCAGCAGATGCGGGCCGGGAGCCCCTGGAACGCAACCCGGTCGCCCGCCAGCCTGATCCAGCGGTGCAGCCCCTCGTCGTCAGGGAACTCCTCGAGCACCGCCCGATCGGTGGCGGCGATGTCGGCTGGGTCCCCGGACAGCGCCACCCAGCGGAATGGGCCCTTCCCCTCACAAAACAGCGGACGGATGTAGGCCGGCAGGAAGCCGGGATAGTCGAACGCGCGGGTGTAGCCGCCGAGGGCGGCTTCGGCGCGCAGGCTGTTGCCGTAATCGAACACCTCGGCGCCGGCGTCCAGGAAGCCCACCATCGCCTCCACGTGGCTCACCATGGACGAGCGCGCCCGACGGACGTACTCGGACGGGTCCTCCGCCGCCAGCCGGGCGGCCGCCTCGGGGGTGACATCGGCGGGCACGTAGCTGAGCGGATCGTGGGCGGACGTCTGGTCGGTGACGATGTCGGCCTCGAATCCCTCCGCCAGGAGGCGGGGAAGGACCTGGGCGGCATTCCCGACGAGTCCGACGGACAGCGGCCTCCGCTCCCGCTTGGCGGCGAGGCACAGCTCGACCGCGTGGGTGTGGTCGTCGGCGACGACGTCGAGATACCGGGTCTCCACCCTGCGCTGGGCGCGCCACGGGTCCACCTCGACACACAGCGCCACTCCGTCGTTCATGGTCACCGCCAGCGGCTGGGCCCCCCCCATGCCGCCCAGCCCCGCCGTGACCGTGATGGTCCCGGCCAGGGTTCCATCGAAGCGGGCGCGGGCGATGGCTGCGAAGCACTCGTAGGTGCCCTGGAGGATCCCCTGGGGTCCGATGTAGATCCACGAGCCGGCGGTCATCTGACCGTACATCGTGAGCCCCAGGTGCTCGAGGCGGCGGAACTCGTCCCAGGTGGCCCAGTCCGGAACGAGATTGGAGTTGGCGATGAGCACGCGGGGGGCCCACTCGTGGGTGCGCATCACGCCGACCGGCTTGCCGGACTGGACGAGCATCGTCTCGTCGTCGGCCAGCCCCGTGAGAGTCCGCAGCATTGCGTCGAGCGCCTCCCAGCTGCGGGCGGCGCGCCCTGTGCCGCCGTACACGACCAAGTCGTCCGGCCGTTCGGCAACGGCGGGATCGAGGTTGTTCTGCAACATGCGGAAGGCGGCCTCCTGCGGCCAGCCGCGGCAGGTCAGTTGGGAGCCGGTGGGAGCGGCGACAGGGCGAGGCGGCATCAGGGTCCTCCAGGGTGGCTGGGGTCGGAGCGGGTGAACACGACTGCGCCGCCGACCATTGTCATGGCGGTGAGGTGGACACCGGGCTGATAGATGAGATGGGTGTAGCTGGGGGCGTCGAGAATCTGCAGATCGGCCCGGGCGCCGATCGCCACCCGGCCCATGTCGGCGCGACGCAGCGCCTCGGACCCGCCCAGGGTGGCGGCGCGCACCGCCTCGGCAGCCGTCATCCCCATCTCGCGCACGGCCAGTGCGAGGCAGAAGGGAATGGCGGTGGTATTCGACGAGCCTGGGTTGCAATTGGAGGCGAGCGCCACGGTGGCTCCGGCGTCGATCACCCGACGGGCGTCC
>CAZCRP010000097.1:0-9417 GCA_964501055.1 uncultured Acidimicrobiaceae bacterium | reverse complement strand
CGAACGGAAGGTGACCAAGGTCTTCCGGGTCGACCGCATGGACGAGGTCTTCGTCTCCGATGACCGCTTCGATCGTGACCCGACGATCCGGGTGGCGGCGGCGCTGGAGAGCCATCCATGGGAGACCGGTCGGGAACCCACCACCACCGCCCGGGTGCGCATCGACCCCGACCTGGCCTGGTGGGCGGAGCGGCGGCTGGGAAGGAGTGCCCCGCACGTGGAGCGGGAGGACGACGGCGGGATCGTGGTGACGCTGGAAGTCACCAACCCCGACGCCTTCGTGGGCTGGGTGCTCGGGTTCGGGACCTCGGCGGAGGTGCTGTCACCGGACAGCCTCCGCGAGCAGATGACGGCGCGGATCGAGGGCCGGGCATGAGTCGCACCGCCTCGCACCTGACGCGCATCCTGGCGCTGATCCCGTGGGTGATCGCCCATCCGGGCACCTCGGTGGAGGAGGTGTGCCGGCGTTTCGGCTATCCGTCGACCCGGGAGCTGATCCGCGACCTCGACCTGGTGTTCGTGTGCGGTCTCCCCGGATACGGGCCGGGCGAGTTGATGGTCGCCTATGTCGAGGACGACGAGGTGATCGTCGACATGGCGGACTACTTCGCGGCGGCACCGCGCCTGACGGCCGCCGAGTCATTGGCGTTGCTGGCGGCGGGAATGACCGTGCTGGCCGCAGGTCAGGGCAGCAGTGAGTTGGGCTCGGCCGTCGAGAAACTGGGGAGGGCGCTGCTGCCCGAAGGAGACGACCTCCTCATTGTCGACCTCGAGGCCGAGCCGGAGCTGGCCTCGCTACTGCGGAATGCGGCGGCCGCCGGTCGGGTGGTCGAGATCGAGTACACCGGACTCGCCCGCGGCCAGCACACGGTCCGCGAAATCGAACCATGGTTGGTGTACGGCGCGATGGGCAACTGGTACGTGTCCAGCTACTGCCGGCGGGCGGGGGACGAGCGGGTGTTCCGTCTCGACCGCATCCGCCGGGCGGCGCCGACGGGGGAGTCGTTCGAGGTGCCGTCGCCGCGCCCCGAGCCGCCGGATGGCTACGTGCCCACCGAGGACGACGTCGTGGTGGAGATCGAACTCGACCGCCGCGCCTTCTGGGTGCTGGACTACTACCGCCTCGAGGAGATCGAACGCGACGAGGAGCGGGCCGTCGTGCGGTTCTCGACCTACGAGCCACTGGTCGCCGCCCAACTCCTCCTCCGCCTCGGCCCGGCCGCCAGGCTGCTGGAGGGCCCAGAAGTCGCCACCGCCCTCACCACCCTCCGCTCCACCCTCCTCGCCCGCTATTCGCGTTTTTAGCGGGGCAGCGCGTCGTTCTCGACGCGCTGCGCAGACCAGATCGGCTCTCACGCCGCGCGGTGAACCGCCCGGGCCACTCGATCGACGACGAGCTGCGGCGCGTTGAACAGCTCGTCGTCCCACACCTCGACGACCAGGAAGCCGCGCCGCTCGAGGTTGAGGCGGCGTGACTCGTCAGCGGCCTGGTCGGTCAGCGAGGCGTGGTATCGCTCGGACTGGATCTCCACGATCGTCCTCGACGGCTCGTGGAGGAAGTCGACTCTCGCTGCCCAGCGTTCTGTCGCGATCGGCACCTGGCGACGGAAGTCGAGCCCTGTCGTCGAGCGCATGAGGTCCATGAATCGTGACTCCAGGTTGGATTGCGGCGGAATCCAGTTCTCGTCCCGGTCAGCGGCGGCCTTGCGCAGTGCCACGATCCCGTCCCGCCCCTGTCTGGCCAGGTCGCGGTCCAGCTCGAGCAGGTCCCGTCCAGTGATCAGACCCAGACTCCAGGCGTTGTCGACGGCGCGCTCGAGTCGCTTCTGGCTGACCATCGAGGCGAGGTGGAGCATCGTCAGCGCCGGCGAGGTGACCGGGATGCCTTCGATCCACCGCCGGTGATCGGCGATGCGCCCGGTGAACTGGTGGACCTTCCACGCCAGGCGGTGGTGGTGGCGGCTGATCCTGGTCACCACGACGTGGTGGGGTCGCAGGCGATACCCGGCGATACCCCACAGGGCAGCGGCGGTCGTGTGGGAGGCGGACGCGTCGTGACCCGTCTCGAGGATCGCGGAGAGCAGGTCGCGCCGGGGCGACGGAGGGGCTCCGCCGACGGCGAGCACGTTGACGTCGACCAGTTCGAGTCCTCCCGCGGCGACCCAGCGGGCGACTCGGTTTCGATTGAACCCCAGGCCGGCAAGCTGGCGGCGCGTCACGAGCCCGTACTGGGTGGAGGCGAGGCGGTAGAGAGCATCGGTCATCGAGGCAACCTGCCCGAAGGCGCCTGCCCGGTCCATACCTCCGTTCGGTCGCCGGGTGGGTCGCGAACGGCCCTCGCGACGTTCTGGTCTGCGCAGCGCGTCAGTTCTGACGCGCTGCCCCGCTAAAAACGGAGAAGGGGTTCAGGTTTGGGAGGTGGGCGCCGATGAGTGGGGGAAGACAGCGTCGTAGCGGAGCGACTGAACATGACAACCATCAAGACCACATGCGGCGAGTGCGGGGATGTCGAACTGGCACCCGACGACCTGGTGCTGGAACTGGACCCGAACGAGACCGAAGGCAACTACCGGTTCTCGTGCCCCGAGTGCGGCGACACCCAGCGGCGTCCCGCCAACTCGCGGGTGGTGAGCGTGCTGCTCGCCACCGGCGTGGCATACGAAGTCATGCGCCTCGACCCGATCACCGAGGACGAGATCAACTCGTTCGTGATCAACCTCAACCAGGAGACCAATCCTTTCCGGTTGCTCGCCAACTGAGCGACCGAACCGAGCCGCTCCGCACGAACCGGCCCTGCCGGGAGCCCCAGACGAGGGATCCCGCCGGGGCCGCTTCGCGTCCGACCAGCGGGTGAAGCGGGCGAGTGCCGTAGACTCCCACCCATGCTGCAGGGTCAGGAGATCTTCGTCATCCTCCTGGTGGCGCTGGTGGTGTTCGGTCCGAAGCGCCTCCCAGAGCTCGCCCGTCGGGTGGGCGGCTGGACCGCCGAGCTGCGCAAGGCCGCCAGGGAGCTGCGCGCCGGGTTGGAGGCCGAGGTCGGCGACCTCCGCACCATCCAAGACGAGTTCAAGGCCCCGCTGAAGGAAGTCACCGACGTCATGGCGGACGCCTCGAAAGACATGGACGAAGTCACCAAGCCGGTCAAGTGGGTGGGGCCGCAGCCCGACGCGGGCCCGACGGCCGCCGATGCCGCCGAAGATCTCGCCGAGATCGAGCGCCGCGGCGAGGCGATCACCGACGAGCCCGACGATCTCGCCGGATGACCGAGGCCGGAGCCGGACGGGACAACCCCCAGCCCATCCTCCAGCATCTCGAGGAGCTGCGGTGGCGGATCGTGCGCATGGCGATCGGGGTGTTCGTCGGCGCCGTCATCGCGCTCATCTTCAACGAGTGGATCAAAGAACTGCTCGAGACACCGATCATCGAAGCCTGCGCAGAACAGGGGTGCCGGCTGCAGGTGCTGGGGGCGACGGAACAGTTCTCGGTGCTCATGCGCATCGGCCTGTTCGGAGGGGTCATCCTGGGCAGCCCGGTGATCCTGTGGCAGGTGTGGGGGTTCATCTCACCGGCGCTCACCACGCGCGAACGACGCTGGGCCATCCCGATCATCGCCGCCTGCGTGATCCTGTTCGGCGTCGGTGTGGTGTTCGGGTACTGGGTGCTGCCGCGGGGACTCGACTTCCTCCTCAACATCTTCGCCGACGTCCGCACCGACCTGCGGATGCTGGAGTACTTCAGCTTCGCCATGCGATTCATGCTGGCCTTCGGCATCAGCTTCCTCTATCCCGTGTTTCTGTTCGCGGCGGCGGCGGCGGGAATCGTGTCCTCCGCACAGCTCGCCCGGGGACGACGCTGGGCGGTGCTGATCATCGTCATCGCGGCGGCCATGATCACGCCCACCGGTGACGCGCTGACCCTGACGCTCCTGAGCGTGCCGCTCTACATCTTCTACGAGATCACCTACTGGCTCGTGCGGCTGCTGCTACGCAAGTGACGAACACGCTCGACGATTTCTTCGACGGCCTCCCATTCCCTCCCGATCCGTTCCAGCTGGAGGCCGGAGAGGCAGTGGCGAGGGGATCCAACGTCGTCGTCTCCGCCCCGACCGGAGCGGGAAAGACCCTGGTGGCCGAAGCGGCGATCCATCTCGCCCGTCAACGCGACGTCCGGGTCTTCTACACCACGCCGATCAAGGCACTCTCGAACCAGAAGTACACCGATCTCATCCGTGTCCACGGCCGCGACCGGGTGGGGCTGCTGACAGGCGACAACGTGGTCAATGGGAGCGGCCAGATCGTCGTCATGACCACCGAGGTGTTGCGCAACATGATCTACGCCGATGCCGCAGCCGTGGCCGACGTCGGGTTCGTGATCCTCGACGAGGTCCACTACCTGCAGGACCGATTCCGGGGAGCGGTGTGGGAAGAGATTCTCATCCACGCCCCCCGCCACCTGCAGATGGTCTGTCTGAGCGCGACCATCGCCAACGCCGCCGAGTTCGCCGGCTGGGTGGAGGAACGCCGCGGCAAGACCGAACTGGTCGTCACCGTCGAGCGGCCGGTCCCGCTCGAAAGCATGTACATGGTGGCCGACCGCGGCGGCGACCAGGGCATCCGCCTGTTGCCGATGTTCCACACCCGCGACGGTCGCCGACGTCCCAACGCCAAGCTGGAGCACCTGCTGTCGCTGGAGAAAGGTCGGCGCCGGCGGTTCCGCACGCCGCATCGCACCGAGGTGGCGGCGGCCCTCGACGAGCGGGGGATGCTGCCGGCGATCTTCTTCGTCTTCTCCCGGGCGGGGTGCGACGCCGCCGCACTGGCGCTGCTCGAGTCCGGGATCCGCTTGGTCGACCCCGACAGCATCCCTGTGATCCGCCAGGTGGCGGAGCGGCGCACCGAGCTGCTCTCTGACCGGGACCTGTCCGCGCTCGAGTACGGACGGTGGCTGGCGGGTCTCGAAGCCGGCGTGGCCGCCCATCACGCCGGCATGGTCCCGGCCTTCAAGGAGGCGGTGGAGGAGCTGTTCTCCGCCGGCCACCTGAAGGTCGTGTTCGCCACCGAGACCCTGTCGCTCGGGATCAACATGCCGGCGCGCACCGTGGTGCTCGACTCACTGTCGAAGTTCGACGGTGAAGGCCACTCGCTCCTGAAGCCCGGCGACTACACCCAGCTCACCGGTCGGGCGGGCCGGCGTGGCATCGATACCATCGGCCACGGCGTGGTGCTGCATTCGCCGTATGTGAAGCTCGATCAGGTCCTGAAGATCGCCGAGGCCGGGGCCCACCCCCTCGTCTCGAGCTTCCGGCCGACCTACAACATGGCCGCGAACCTGATCGGCAACTACGACCGGGCGCGGGCGGAGCAGCTGCTCACCGCCAGCTTCGCCCAGTACCAGCGGGAGGGTGAACAAGTCGCGGCCCAGCACCATATGGCGGAGTTGGGGAGCAGGCTCGTCGACGAACGTCTGCGGGCGGAGTGCGAGCGGGGTTCGGTCGAGGAGTACGCGACGCTGGTCGAGGCGACCCCGGAGCGGGGGACCTCGCTGGGGGAGTTGCACCCCGGCGATGTGATCGACATCCCGCGTGGGCGGGAGGAGGGCCGGTTCGTCGTCGTCCGGCGGTTGAATCGAGGCAAGAAGGGCATGCGGGCGCTGGTCATGGGCACGTCGGGTCGCCTGACGACCCTCGGAACCCGCGACCTGCCCGCCGGGACCGAACGGGCGGGGCGGATCGAGCTGCCGCTGGCCTACCGGGGCGGCAACGATCGCAAGTTCCAGGAGCTGACGCTGCGACGGCTGCGCGGGATCCCGCCCGCCGAGCATCGGGTCAGCACCCGACGCGAGGTCGACCACCCGGTGGCGCGCTGTCCGGATGCCGCGGCGCATCTGCACTGGTTGCGGAAAGCGCAGCGGACCAGCCGGCGCATCGAGCGGTTGCGATCCGAGCTGCGCGGCTCCGGGGCGGGGTTGGTGGAGGAGTTCCACGCCATCACCGACCTCCTGGTCGAGTTCGGCTACGCCGAAGGCTGGGCGCTCACCCCTCGCGGCGAACGGCTGCGCGTCGTCTACAACGAGATGGACCTGCTGTTGACCGAAGCGCTGGAACAGGGAGTGTTCTGGTCGCTGACGGCCGCCCAGTTCGCCGCCGTGGCGTCCTTCTTCGTGTTCGAGCCGCGCGGCGACCAGGAGTCCGCGCCGGCGTGGCCGGACCCGGTGGTGGCCGAACGGTTCGACCGGGTGGCCGAGCTATGGGAGATCCAGACCGCCGCCGAGCGGCGCCACCGTCTCAGCCCTTCCCGCCGTCCCGATGCCGGATTCGCCCAGGCGGCGTATCGCTGGGCGTCGCTGGTCGAGCTGGAGGACCTGGACTACGGGGCGCTGGCGGCTGGAGACTTCGTGCGGGTGAGCCGGCAACTCGTCGACCTGATCCAACAGGTGAGAGACGCGTTTCCCGAGTTGGCGGAGGACGCCAGGGCGACGCTGCGGCTGGTCGATCGCGGGGTGGTCGCTGCCCAGGGCGTCGGCTGATGCGGTGGCTGGTGCTGGTCAACCCGCGAGCCGGCCGCCGCGCCATCGATCCGGTACACGTCCGGCGGGTGCTGGTGGATGCCGGCGTCGAGGCGGTCGTCGAGCAGGTGGACGGGGCGGACGAGATGCAGCGGGCAGCGGTCGCAGGCGCCTCCGACCACGAGCTGGCTCTGGTCGGAGGCGACGGCACCGTGTCACTGGTGGTCGATGCGCTGATGAAGGCCGGGCCCCCCCGCCTGCCGGTGATCGGAATCCTGCCGGGCGGCACCGGCTGCGACCTTCTCAAGACATTCGGCATCCCCGGCACACTGGAGGGAGCTGCCCGCCATCTGCTGGGTGAGGCCACCTACCGCATCGACGTCGGACGGCTCGACGGCGCGTGGGGCCGGCGCCACTTCGTCAACGTGGCGCAGACCGGTGCCGGGGCCGCGGCGGCCGAGACCGCCCCCCGTTTCCCGCGCCGGCTGGGCTCGGTCCGCTACCCGATGGCATTCGCTGCCCGCCTCCCCGGCTTCCCGATCGCCCGTGTGACGATCAGCGGCGGAGGCAGCCACCACGGCCAGGCGCTGGCCGTGATCCTGGCCAACGCCCAGTTCTTCGCCGGCGGCTGGAACGTCGCTCCCAAGGCGTTGATGATGGACGGGGAACTCGACGTGCAGGTGATCGACGCCCACAAGCGCCAGGCTCCGGGGATCGTCCCCCGCATCATTCGAGGAACGCACCTGTCGCTGGCAGGCGTGCGCCGGATGAGCCTCTCTTCGCTGTCGGTGGAGACCTCGGTGCCATGGCCGGTGGAAGTCGACGGAGACCACCTCGGCACCACCCCCTTCGACGCGCGGGTGATACCGGGAGCGATCGAACTCAAGATCTGACGACTCGTGCTCCTGTGAGGAGTGGACGACGGCGCGGAACGGGCTACTGTCGCCCCGCGCCAGACGCCGGAGCCACCCCGATCCGGCGTGGCGCTATCCCGCACGACGCTCCAGCCCAGACGACACAGGATCCACACCTCATGGCCGACGAAGACGACCAGATCGAAGAACTCGACGAAGACCTCGAAGCAGAGGAGATCGACGAGGACCTCGAAGACGACATCGACCTCGAAGAGGAGATCGATCTGGAAGCGGACATCGACGAGCTCGAAGACGACGCGTTCGTCGAAGACGACGACGAGGCGGCCGCTGCCGATGACGACGACGACGAGACCGTCGCAGCCGACGACGAGGAAGCCGATGAGGCCCTCGACGAACTCGAGGCAGAAGAGCTCGAACTCCTCGACGAGGAGGCGTCGGAGTCCCTGCTGGTGAACGAGGCCGAAGAGCTTCGCGCCATCCGTCGGGAGGAGCTGACGATGAACGTGGAGGCGCAGGCCAAGAGCTCGGACGAGTTCGTGTGCCAGTCGTGCTTCCTCGTCAAGCGGACCACACAGCTCGCCAACCGACGGAAGATGCTCTGCCTCGACTGTGCGTAGCGACCTCGTCACCGTCGTCGTTCCCACCTACAACGAGCGTGACAACCTGCCCCACCTGGCGGCGGCCATTCGCCTGCACGGGTACCGGCTGTTGGTCGTCGACGACGATTCGCCGGACGGGACCGGCACCCTGGCCGAAGCGGTCGCCGCTCCCGACCCGTTCATGGAGGTGCTCCATCGAAGCCGCAAGGAGGGCTTGGGACCCGCCTACGCCGCCGGCTTCGATCATGTCCTCGCAGGTCCTTCGGAGATCGTCATCGAAATGGATGCCGACTTCTCGCACAGTCCGGAGGATCTGCCGCGGCTGGTCGAGGCGGTGGAAGCGGGAGCGGACCTGGCAATCGGATCCCGCTACGTCCGCGGCGGCAGCACCCCGGATTGGCCGTGGCACCGGCGGTTTCTGTCCCGCGGCGGAAACCTGTATGCCCGCCTGATGCTGGGCGTGCCCGTGCGCGACGCCACCGCCGGCTTCCGGGCGTTTCGGGCAGAGGCGCTGCGCACCCTCCCGTATCGCGCCGCCCAGGCGTCCGGGTACGGGTTCCAGGTCGAGATGGCGATGCGGGCGCACCAGGCGGGCCTGGCCATCGTCGAACTCCCCGTCGTGTTCCGGGACAGGACGACGGGGACATCGAAGATGGACGGTGCCATCGTCCGCGAGGCGATGTGGCTCGTCACCCGGTGGGGGATCGGGCGGCTGCTCCGACTGGGCCGGACGCGTCCCGGCTGACCTGTAGGTTCCTGTATCCATGCTCGCGCTCACTGCCCGGGAGGCCACCGCCGACGATCTCACGGCGCTCGAGAAGCTCTACCGCTCACTCGAAGAGGAGATGACACCGCTCTCGCATCTGTGGCCGCTCGCCGACGGGCTGTCGGAGCCGGTGATCGAGGCCTTCGTGGCACTGCTCGACGATCCGGACGCGATCGTGGTCGTGGGGGAGATCGACCGGGTCCCCGTCGGCTTTCTCGCCGCCTGGATCGAGGACTTGCTGCCGCAGGCGGAGGGGCGGAGGATCGGTTCGATCCGCCTCGTGTTCGTCGATCATCCCGCCCGCGAGGTCGGGGTGGGAGAGACGATGCTGGAGACGGTGCTCGCCGCACTGCGCTCCCGCGGGGTGCGCACCTTCGACGCCCACGTGCTGCCCGGGCATCGACTGGTGAAGAACTTCTTCGAGGCGGGCGGGTTCAAGGCCCGTTCCATCGTCATGTCCCGCTACGAGGATGTCTGACGCCCCCGTCCCCGGGGTGGGGGTGGCCGTGATCGACGCCGGGCGGGTGCTCCTCGTCCGCAAGGGCGACGGTCCGTGGGCGGGTCGCTGGGCGGTGCCGGGAGGGCGGGTCGAGTACGGCGAGCGGATGACGGCGGCGGCCGTGCGGGAGGTCAGGGAGGAGACGGGGCTGGAGGTGCGGCTGGGCCCTGTCGT
>CAZCRP010000096.1:465-9468 GCA_964501055.1 uncultured Acidimicrobiaceae bacterium | reverse complement strand
CTGTCCGGCTATGAATTGCACCGCCAGGTGCTGGGGACCCGGGTGGCCGAGCTCTGGCAAAATCCCCAGAGAGCCATGGCCGTTTTTCGCATCCTGCAGAATTGCGGCGAATGGACGGGCCATGTTGCCGCCCGCAGGAAGGACGGCTCCCGTCTGGATGTGGAACTTTCGGCCGAGGAGACGTCTGAGCCTTTCTGCGCGGCCGCCGACTACTTCCGAGCCAGAGGCGATCACCAAGTCGCAGTACAGATGATGGCGAACATGCTCGACGGGCGAGAACCCTGGGCACCGGTCCACCGGCGCGTCATCGAAGAAGGGTTGATTGCATTGGGGGCAACGTTCGAGGCCGTATGGGCTCACGGCCGCCAGATGACCCCTGCGAGTCTGCACGCACTCGTCCGCGAAGAACCCTGAGGTCGAAACCGACGCATCGCCTCGGTTCAGTTCTGGGCTTACGAACGCGCGAGGTCCTAAAGCTTCTCGATCCGTTGTTGCAGCGTCATCTCATCCGACAGGTGCTCCGGCTCAGAGTCCCTGTCATTCGAAATCATGAGACTTCTCAAGACTCCTGACACACCACACCATCAAGCTAAGTTGATGTGATGGATCCCGTGATCCTGGAGAGTGCCCGCAAGCACGGGGTCAACGACGCCGACATGCTCCATGCCTACCGCAACCCGGCCCCTCGTATGCGTCCCGTGGGCCACCGAACATCGAAAGGGGCGTCTCGGATGCGATCGGCGGGGCGAGAACGCCTCCTGACGCGTACCTCCAGGCATGGCAGGCCCCGTCGAGTCCGCAATCCGACACACCATCACCCCCGGGATGGCACTCCACACGCCCAGCCGTCACGCCCCGCTCGTGGTCGATGCGATTGACAGCAAAGGGGTCGTGCTTCTGCTGGGAGAGAAGGGCAGTTCGCGACACCGAATCACCTGGGAATGCCTTGACGGAGTCATGCCCTTCCTGCGGGAGCACGGCAGCGAGGTCGCAATTGGAGGAAGGCACGAATGGTTGGCACTCCCGGAACGCTGGACGGGTACCTGAAAGAGCCTGACGACGCACACGTCCCCTTGTGTGGCGTCGATGCTTGCTAAGGCGGGCATCGACGAACTGGTCGTCGAACGACCGGCCCAAGTACGACTAGTGGGCGGCGATGGCTGACATGCAGAGCCGTCTGCGGCTACGGGGTTGTGCCCCCTTCCGGCCGTCCGCTTCGCGTCCGGCCACCTTCCCCCTCCCGGGGGAAGCAACAAGACTCGTCTCCTCCCCTCGCGGGGAGGTGGGCCCGCCGCCTTGCGGCGGGGTCGGAGGGGGTTCTCCGGCCCCGCACATCGCCCCGAATGCGCTCTCTATGCTCTCCGCACTGTGAAGTTCGCGACATCACGCGGCTGTCGGGCATGGTTGGCTGCGGTTGTCGTCACCGCCTGCGCCGGCGACGTGGTCCCTTCCAGCACCACACTGGCACCCCCTCCGTCGACCACAGCGTCCACCACCACGCCACCGACCTCGACCACCCCTGATGAGGCAACAGAGATCATCGACAACATGGCCGGGCCGCTCGAACCTGGTGACTACTGGATAGACCATGACCGCGACCCGGCCACAAGTCTCCGCGTCGACTTCGCGGTCTCCGAACCCGGATGGGAGCCGATCATCGGTGTCTTCAAAGAGGTCAGCGAGGAAAACTACGTGGCGGTCCTCGTCGCTGCCGTGACCAAGATCGCCTCGGCTGCCTGCGAAGGAACCGAATGGCTGCCGGCAGGCGGCACAGCCGAAGAAATCGCCACCGGTCTCGCAGCCATCGACGGGTTCACGACCCGAGAACCGCTCACAGAGGTCACCGCTTTCGGATACGACGGCTACCACCTGGTCCTCGAGATCCCAGAGGGCGACTACTACCAGCCTGGACAAGGATTCGTCGCCTGTGACGACCCGAACAGTCCAACGGGCTCGAGCTTCGACGGCTGGGAAGGCCCCACGTTCAGCCGGTACTACCAAAGACCCGGACAGATCGTCGAACTCTGGGTGCTCGACGTCGAGGGGAGTCCGCTGCTAATCGAATCCGACCGATTCCACGACTCTCCGGAGGAAGACATCGCCCAGCTCCAAGCCATCCTCGACACGGTCGTCATCACCCCCTGACCGGGGTCATGTTCGTTTCCTCCCCCTCGGGGGACGAAGGGCCCGCCGTGCAAGCCGCGGGTCGGAGGGGGGTCGTCCTGGAGGCGTTGAGAACCGCAAGGAAGCCGCTCGACGATGACGACCTTGCCCGCATCCTCGGCGTCGTCCGCCAACAGGTCAACCAGACCGCCCGAATGCTGGCAGACCGGAAACAGACCATGAGGTGTCACGGTCCGAGCGGGGAAACTCGTCAACGCGATCAACGACCGAGCAGCGCCATCCGTGTTCCCGGAGTTCGGTGTCTCCGGTGGCAGAGGAGACCTCGGTCGGCCGGTAGGGACAATCGACCGTTTGCGGGAAGGTTGCGAGAAATCACCCTCACGGTGGTTGATGCACGCTCCCAAAGGGGGGCTCCAGTCCTGTGACCGGGGCCTTTGTGGGTGTCGGAGAAGCGTTCAGGCTACGGACTACACGCCGAGCAGCGCTTCTGACGACGTTCACCGCATGACGTTCACGCAAGGCCAAGGGCAACCATCAGCGCTCGATCCATCTCGTTCAGCTTGTGAGTGTCGAGCATCCCACGCCGCCGCGACAGCACCAGCTTCGGCAGCGTGAACACGTTGTCACAATTCGCGGCGCTCGGCCGGCTGAGACCCTCGCCGGTGCCGAGCTCGACTTCGGCCACATGGCCATGGAAGGTGCTGGTCACCAGGACGCACACAACGGATGACAAGACCGGGATCGCCGAGTTACGCGTCACCACCACAACGGGATGCCGGCCCACACCCGGGATGTCGGCATCCCACACCTCGCCGCGAGAGATCAGCGCTCGTCGGCTGCGAGACATGCTGCCACCGAGAATGCGGCGAGCTTCTGGATGAGGTCATCGTGGGCCGGGTCGGATTCTGCGTACCGGTGTCTGTAGGACTCGACGATGGCCTCTTCTCCATGTCGGGCGAGCCACTCGGCGACGGCCCGGGCTACCACGGCGCCCCGGCTCGGAGCAATGCCGGCTTCTACGGCGCGGTCCAGCGCGTCGACAACGGACTCATCCAAACGGGCAGTGACGGGGACGCTCACCCCCATACCTTATCACGACGTGTACGAAACGTACACATGTCGATCCGGAAGGGAGGCCTCGTGCCTAACCGACACAAACCTCCACGTTTCGGAGAACCGTTGCGGTCGCGAACTACACAAGTGGCCTCGCTGGTGACCTCGATCGCCCTGAGGGAGTAGAAGGAGCCCTGACTCGGATCATCGGTGCGGCAGCGACCAGCGACTGGGGCGCTTGCCTCGAGTCCAGCCGTCTACCCAGCGCGCGGGGATACCGCGGTCTGACGTGTACTGGTTTGCCGTGGAAAGACCGGGCATGCCGGTGAAGGTCGAGACGCTCGCCCAGGACGGCGTGGCGTACTACCGGATGACGATGATCAACGACAACCGCTGAGGTCGGTCGATAGTCTCGGCTCGATGAATCAGTCGGACATCCACTTCGCCACCAGCACCGATGGCGTCACCATCGCCCACTGGGCGGTCGGCCGCGGTACCCCACTGATCCTGATCCACAACTTCGGCCTCAGCCACGCCGGTCTGGAGTGGACCGTGCCCTCCGTTGCTGCGTTTCACCACGCCCTCGCCGAGCACCACCGACTGATCCGGTTCGATCCACGAAACGGCGGGATGTCGGACAGAAGCGTCGACATCGACATGTCCCTCGACGCCATGGGAGCGGATCTCACGGTGGTCGCCGACGCCAGCGGCGTCGATCGGTTCGTGCTCCTCGCAATCGAGACGATGGGCCCCGTCGCTATCCACTACGCGGCGTCGAATCCGGGCCGCGTAAGCCACCTCGTGCTCTGCGACACCTTCGCCAGGATCGCCGACACGACCCACGCCAGATGGGCCGATGCGCAAGCAGCGTTGGCGCGCGCCGACGGGGGCGTCGGCACCGCGTTCTTCCGGGAGTTCGTCCCCCCGGACGAGGTGGAGGCCCTCCTCGCGCTCGTAGCCGAGGCCAGGCGGATGGACGCCTCCACCATCGACCATTGGGATGCCACGGATCGTCTCGGACAGGTGGAGGCCCCGACGCTCATCCTCGCCAGCCAGAACTCGCGAGCAGCGAACGCCGAGGATACAAGGCGACTCGCCGGCGGGATCCCAAACGCACAGCTCCGCGTTTTCGAGGGAAGCGTGCTGCCCTACTTCTCGGATCAAGCGCCGATCGTTGCTGCAATCGAGGCGTTCATCGGCACCCGCGTGGATCCATTGGATCGGTACCGCGGATTCACCACCATCGTCTTCACGGACCTGGTGGCATCGACCGAGCTGCTGGCCCGTCTTGGCGACGCCGAAGGGCGCGAGGCGTTCCGCTGGGTCGAGCGAACCACCGCCAACGTCGCCTCCACCCACGATGGCGACGTCGTCAAATACACGGGCGATGGGTCGCTGGTGGCCTTCTCCTCGACCAGCGAAGCATTGGCCTTTGCCCTGTCGCTGATGGAGGCGATGATGCAATCCCCGCTCGAACTGCGGATCGGGATGGCGGCGGGTGAGCCAATCCGCGAGGACGGCGATCTCCACGGCGCCGTTGTTCACCAGGCCAGCCGGGTCGCCGATCATGCCGGCGCCGGCGAGATCCTCATCGCCGACACCGTTCGCCAGCTGGCCCTCGGCAAGGGCTTCTCATTCGAGCCAGCCGGCGAGCACACCCTCAAGGGCTTCGACGAGCCGGTACGACTGTGGCGAGTCGACACCACACGATAGATAGCCTCTCGACCATGCAGTCGCGCGCATAACCCTTGGCCGGCGAGTTGGGCCACCCACCCCTGGACGGCGATGGCTTGCACGTCTGCGAGCCTGGACTCCCCGAAGGCGGGCAGGATGATGCTTCTCAGAAGGCTCTCGTCTCGAGCGATCGTGGAGCGACGCCGGTTGAGTCGGCTGGCCTCTGATCTTCTCCACCCACGCCATGTGGCGCCTCCTTTGACCGGGAGGCTGCCGCCGAGATCCATCAGAACGTCGGCTCGTGTCTACATGTAGACATCGGCAACTGTGTTGCAGGTGCGTGTGGTTTCTGAGGGGGTCGGTGCGCGAGGCGCGCATGTTGTCGATCGCATCCTCCGTGGCTGTCGCCGTCTCCATCCCTGTGCTCCTCGTTCGTGGCGGACATCGGTGTGACTCTTGTTCGGAACGCTTTCAGTTCGATCGCAGTGTTGGTCAGGCAGACCGCTCCTGGTTCCTTCTCGACACCCGAGTGCTACGCCCAGCCCACCACTGCGGTCGATGTTCCACGGCGCAGCTCGAGGTCCGTTCCAGGAGTCCCGGTACCGGCCGTCTTCCACGCTGACGACCCTGTCGGTCGGTTCTGACCGCCGACATGCCGTGAAACCGACTCGGCGACTGGTTTGAAAGCGGTTGGGCGACTCGCATGTGACCGGCATCTAGCAGGTGACCCTGTCCTCCGAGTGCCCAAGACCCTGTCATTCCACGGTCATTTCGATGCCACGACCGGGGGCCTCGGGACTCAGGTCGACCCGGCGTCTAGGTGCGGACGCGGTCGGTATGACAGGGTGGTTGGTATCGGATTCGCGACTCTGTTGAAAGGGTCGCGTCGGACGATGCCGGGATGGGCAAGCCGCCCCGACCGCGAGAACACGGCGATCGCAACGGCGCCGACTTCAGGCTGGTGGCTCCGCCGCTGCCGGTTCTCGAGCCGCCGCTCGCCGCCGCCCTCCTCGCGCTCCTCCAGCGCGCCGCCGGCAACGAGCAGCCCAATGCGTCGGACCCGCGACAAGACGGTGCGGTACGATCGTGAAGGAGATGCGCTTCGCTTTCTACGGTCGGGTGAGTACCGAGGATCAGCAGGATCCGAAGGCTTCGCGCAATTGGCAGATCACCCGGGCCCGGCAGCTGATCGAGCCCGCGGGCGGTGAGATCGTCGCCGAGTTCTTCGACATCGGACATCACGGTCTCTCCCTTGGTCACGCCGACCCGAGGCAGCCAAGCTCCTCGAGGCTCTCGGACAACCTGACCGCCCCTTCGAAGCGGTGGTCATCGGCGAGCCGCAACGAGCGTTCTACGGCAACCAGTTCGGGCTCACCTTCCCGGTCTTCGTCCACTACTCGGTGCAGCTGTGGGTGCCCGAGGTGGGCGGCGCCATCGATCCCGGCTCCGACGCACATGAGATCGTGATGAGTCTCTACGGCGGGATGAGCAAAGGCGAACGCAACCGGATCAAGACCCGAGTCCGCTCAGCCATGGCCGCTCAGGCGGCGATGGAGGGCCGCTTCCTCGGCGGTTGGCCCCCCTACGGCTACCAGCTCACCGATGCCGGTCCGCATCCCAACCCAGCCAAGGCCGCTGCCGGGCTGCGGGCCAGGCGTCTCGCGCCCAACCCGGCCACCGCTCCAGTAGTCCGACGCATCTTCCGTGAGTTCCTTGGAGGCCGGGGGCTACGAGCCATGGCCAAGGGCCTCACCGCCGACGGCATCCTCTCCCCCTCTGCCGCCGATCCCAGTCGCAACCGCCATCGCTTGGCCAACGGACCCGAGTGGAGGTTCACCGCTGTGCGGGCCATCCTGGAGAACCCGCGCTACACCGGCTATCAGGTGTGGAACAAGCAGCGCCGCGACGAGGTCCTCATCGACATCCACGACGTCGGCCTCGGTCACCAGACCCGGATGCGGTGGAACGATCCCTCCGAATGGGTCTGGTCCGAGGAGCCGAGCCACGAGGCCCTGGTCAGCCGTGAAGAATGGGAGGCCGTCCAGGCACGGTTCCGCAGCAACAAGCGGAGCTACTCGCGCACACCGAAAGAGGGACGTCGCTACGTGCTCGCTGGACGACTCTCCTGTGGCCGATGCGGCCGGCGCATGGAAGGCACCTGGAACCACGACCGCCCCTACTACCGCTGCCAGATCCCCCGCGACGACCCCGCCAACAACCGTGACCGCCCGGCGACCATCTACGTCCGGGAGGACAGCATCGTGCCCCGCCTCGACGACTGGGTGGCCGAGCTGTTCACCGACGAGCACCTCGACGACACCTGCGCCAAGCTCGCCAGGGCCGCCCAACCCGACACCGACCAGCAAGCACAGGAACGGCAGATCCGGGACCGGATCCGCAAGCTCGACCAAGAGCTCGACAGCTACCGCACCATCGTCCGCACCGAACCCGAAGCCGCCTCCACCGTCGGCAAGTGGATCGCCGAAACCAACCAGGAACGCCGCCGGCTCGAAGCCCTCCTCGGCCGAACTCCGACCGCCAGGCTCGCCGCAGAGGACATCAAGGCCCTCGTTGCCAGCCTGCAGGACATCACCGCAACCCTGGCCGCAGCCGACCCCGCCGACAAGGCCAAGGTCTACGCCGAGATGGGGATCGACATCACCTACCACCAAGACGGCCGGGTCGTCGTCGAATCCCGGCCGCGTGTAGTTGAGTCGAGTGTCGGAGAGAGGACTTGAACCTCCACGCCCTATTCGGGCACTAGGCCCTCAACCTAGCGCGTCTGCCAATTCCGCCACTCCGACGAGAGTGCGACCGGGAGCTTAGGACCCGGTCCGATGCCCGGCTAGTTCGCGGCGAGCAGCCAGGTCAGGACGATCGTCGTCACCGCGAACGAGACACCGACGATCACCGTGAGCCGGCTCAGGTTCCGCTCCGCCAGGGTGGAACCACCCAGCGAGGCCGGCGCCATCCCACCGCCGAACACGTCGGACAGGCCCCCGCCCTTCCCGCTGTGCAGCAGGATCAGCGCGATGAGGGCCAGCGAGACGCCGACATGCAGGATGATGAAGATGACGGTGAGAACACCCATGTGGAAACCAGATTCGACTCGTGTGAGGGAGGCCGGCTTGACCCGGCCACGTGTCATTCTAGCGGATCGGTTCGTGGGGTCGAACCGGCCGATGCAACATCGAGGCGGGTCTACCCGCGGCCGGTTGCCGTCATCCGCGGCCGGGCGGCGCTGTTGCGGACTTCTTGGATCCACTCACGCGCGCCGCATTCGTGTGATAGCTTCCGACGGGGGTGCGGTCCGGTTGGGGAGCGGGTGCCGCCGTGCCGTAGAGCGCCCACCTGCATGAGGAGTGGAAGATGCGGCGATTGTTGGCGATTCTCTCCGCGGCGCTTGTGGTGGCGATGGCCCTACCGGCCGGGGCGGCCCCGCCGGTCACCGAGACCAATGTCGAACACGGGTTGACGGAGACGTTCATCGACTTCTTCACCTGTGATGAAGACGATCTCTACGAGATCACGGTCTCGTTCATGCTGATCGAGCATGTGACGGAGTTCCCGGATGGGAGGGTTCACTTCACGTTCACGCAGACGGGCACGTTCGATGCTGTCCCACTCGACCCTGCGGATCAACCCGCCAGCGGGCATTTCGCGGTGTGGGGTGGGTTCAACGACAACGGCAAGACAGTGAACGGGACGTTCACCTTCAATGTCAACGGCAGGTACGCAGACGGCTCGAAGATCAGCACGCACTTCGTCGGTCACTTCAACGTGAGGCCCGACGGAAGCGAGAACTTCTTCGAACGCTGCCACGACTGACAGTTGGAGCTGGTGGCGGAATCCCCCATCCGCCACCAGCCCCACGTCCATCTGCGTAGGGAAAGCAAGGCACTTCCCCCCTCCCCGGCCTGCGGCCGGTACTCCCCCCTGCGGGGGGAGAAAAGTGAGACTGTCCCTTCGGGGGGAGAAAGGAGTCTCTCCCTCCGCAGGGGGGAGACAGCCTCGTCGTCGGCGAGGCAGAGGGGGGTGGCGGTCGGTCCTCGTCCGCCGGCGGGACTCCTTGGTCAGGCTTGGGCTTGGTTGGCCACGGCTTGGGCGGCGGCGGCGGCTGCTGCGGGGTCGCCGAGGTAGCGGGATTCGCCC
>CAZCRP010000096.1:0-455 GCA_964501055.1 uncultured Acidimicrobiaceae bacterium | reverse complement strand
GGACGGAGGTCGTCGTCGAGCTCGTAGACGAGGGGGATGCCGGTGGGGATGTTGAGGGAGACGATGTCTTCGTCGGCGATGCCGTCGAGGTGTTTGACCAGGGCGCGGAGGCTGTTGCCGTGGGCGGCGATCAACACCGTGCGGTCCTGGCGGAGGTCGGGGACGATGGCGTCATACCAGTACGGGAGCATCCTCTCCACCACGTCCTTCAGGCACTCGGTGGCCGGCAACTGCTCGGGTGCCAGCAGCCGGTAGCGAGGGTCGTGGCGGGGATGGCGTTCGTCATCGGGTTCGAGCGGCGGGGGCGGGATGTCGTAGGAGCGCCGCCAGATCAACACCTGGTCGGCGCCGTGCTGGGCGGCGGTCTGCGCCTTGTTCAGCCCCTGGAGCGCCCCGTAGTGGCGCTCGTTCAGGCGCCAGTGCCTGGTGACCGGCAGCCACGCCATCCCCATCGC
>CAZCRP010000095.1:0-9478 GCA_964501055.1 uncultured Acidimicrobiaceae bacterium | reverse complement strand
CCGCGCCGCGCCGGCGGTCTGCGCCAGGGCGTCGAGCTCTGCTCGAAGCCGCGCTTGTGGAACGATCGACGACATGCCGTTCGGGATTGTCGCTGCTTCCCAGCACCGAAGCGACCCCGCCGCCCTCTGCGTGGAACGCCTTTCTGTCGCACCCTCCCCGTACCGTGGCACGCATGACCGATCGAGTGGCGCCGAATCGAACAGTGTGCGGACGGGACCCGGCCGGCGGAGTGGTGACCGTCACCGATGGCAGGACGCACCTCGACTGCATCGAGCTCTGCGACCCCGCCGTGACGGGCGTGTTGAGCCGACTCGACGCGAGCGAGCGGGTGGATGCGGTGGAGCGGATGCTCGGAATCGGCGCCCGGGCCTTGCTGGAGACCGCAGTCGGAATCGATCTGGCGGCAGTGGACGAGCGGGTGGCACGGTCGATCGAACGTGCCACCGCCGCCGCCGAGGAGACAGTCCGCTCGATCGTCGCCGAAGCCGAGACGGCGATGCGGGCCTCGTTGGACCCCGACACCCGCACCTCGGCGCTGGCACGGGCCATCGCCGAGTTCGAAGCGGTGCGGACTTCGATCGTCACAGCCGTCGACCCCGGACGGAGCGACTCACACCTGGGAGTCCTCCTGGGGGCGATCACGAGCCTGCTCGGCCCGGGTGGCGCCCTCGAGACACGACTGCAGGACGCCCTCGACCCGTCAGGCGACGGATCTGCCCTGGGCCTGCTGCATCGTGAGATCGAGCGACAGTTCGTCGGACTGCGCGAGTTGCTGGCCGAACAGCGCGGCAGGCGGGACGAGGCACAGAACGGAACCCGCAAGGGTTTCGTCTTCGAGGACACGATCGAGGAGCGACTCCGGTTGCTGGCTCGTCCGCTGGGAGCGATCGTCGAGCGGACCGCCGACCAGGCAGGTGACATCGGCGACGATCTCGTCGGGGACTTCGTCGTCACCCTGTCCAACGGCTCGCTGGTCGTCGTCGAGGCGAAGAACACGGGGCGGGTCGGATTGAACGGGAGTGGGGGCATACTCACCGAGCTCGACCGGGCATTGGCCAACCGGGGTGCGGCGGTGGCGATCTGCGTGTCGGCCGGAGAGGCCTTCCCCTCCGAGGTCGGGGCGTTCGGTGTCTACGGCAACCGGATCCTCGTCGTCGACGACGGTGAGGGCACGATGCTCGAGGTGGCGCTCCGCTGGGCGAACCAGCTCGCAACGGCCGCCGAACGCGAAAGCGGCTCGGTCGATGTCGAGCAATTGGCCGCGCTCGCGGATCGGGTGCGGCGCATGGCCCAGCTGTTCTCGACCCACCGGCGCAGCCTCACAGACGCCATCGATACGATCGACAAGGTGCGTGGCGGGCTCGACGACATGCGGCGCGAGCTGCTGGCACATGTCGACGAAATCGACTTCGAACTCGAGCGCGGACCCGGCGCCGCCCTGCGGGTAGTGGGCTCCGACTGAGGGGCGCGAGGCCGAGACCGGGACGTCCTCGGAGCCCTACTCGACGGCGTGCGCCAACGCATCCTCGATCCGCGGATGCGAGAACACGAACCCGGAGTCCTGCAGCACGCGCGGCACCACGCGTTTGGACTGCAGGACAAGGGCGTCGGCTGCCCCGGCTCCGAGCACGGCCTTGACGAGAATCGCGGGAGTGGGGAACCACGACGGGCGTCCCATCGCCGCGCCCAGCGCGCGGGCGAACTCCTTGTGGCGGGAGGGGTTGGGGGAGGCCATGTTGACCGGTCCGTGGATCTGCGTGTGATCGAGGATGTGGAGGATCGCTCGAACCTCGTCCTCGAGCGTGATCCAGCTCCACCATTGTCGCCCTTTGCCGATCGGCCCTCCGACGAAGAACCAGAACGGGATCATCATCTTCGGCAAGGACCCTCCGCTGCCGTCCACCACCAGGGCGGACCGGAGATGCACGACCCTGGCGCCGGCCGCGATGGCCGGAGCCGCGGCGGCCTCCCACGCCGCTGTCACCTCGGCCATGAAGCCTTCGCCGGCCGGCTCCGACTCCGGCAACGGATCCTCGCCCCGGTCCCCGTAGAAGTCGATGCCGGAGGCTGTGACGAGCACGGCGGTGCCCGCCTCGGCCACCGCGCGCGCGATCAGGTCGGTCCCCTGGATGCGCGACTCGAGGATTCTCTTCTTTCGCGCCTTGGTCCATGGCGGCAGGATCGACGCGCCGGCGAGATGGACGACGGCGGCGACTCCGTCGAGAGCGTCGTCGTCGATCCAACCGTCTTCGATGTTCCAGTTCGGCCCGGCCCCGGATCCGCCGCGGCGCAGGGCCACCACCTCGTCACCCCGTGCGCGCAACGCGGCGGCGAGGGCGGTGCCGATGAATCCGGTTGCTCCGGTGATGAGCACGCGCAACGTGCCTCCTTCGTTCTCGTGCTCCGACGGTATCGAGCCCGTGCGTCAGCGGTAATCGGGTGGGAGCGTTTCGGGGTCGTCCTGTCCGCCAGTCGGAACATGTCCCGATGGCACCTATCATTTGTGGCCGTCCCGGGGGTTGTCTCTCTCACCATGCTGTCGATGTCACCACGCGTCCGTATCGCGCTTGTCGCGATCGCCGGTCTCGCCTTCACGGTCCTGGCGCTCTTCGGCGCGGTCCGTTGGCTCCGCTCGGGTGAGGTGCTGGGAGCAGTGGTGGTGGAAGGCTACGGCGTGGAGCTGGGAGGACTCGACCGCGGAGAACTCGACGAGACGCTCGCCCTCCTCGAACAGGAGGTGGCGATCGAGCCCCTCCACGTCAGCATCGACGGACGGGATATCACGGTGGTGCCCCAACAACTCGGATTCGTGCTCGACCGCCGCGCCATCGCTGAGATCGCGATGTCGCGCGGTCGGGAAGGCAGCCTGTCCGAGCAGTTTCGCTGGTGGCTGTCGCACCTCTTCATGACCGATGAGATTGCAGTGAACGGCGGCCTCGACGAGGAAGCGGTGGAAGCGGTGCTCAAGACATGGGACATCGACGTCGTCGGTCAGCCTCCTGTCCCGGGTGGCGTCGTCGTCGAAGGCTCCACGCCGCTGCCGGTCTATCCGGAGACCGGGCTGCAGGTCGATCGGACGACGGCTGCGGACCGGCTGCTGGCCGGCATCCTCGCGGCCGGTCCCACCGTGGTCGAGCTCGACACCGCGCTCGCCAACTCCCGCGTGACCCGCGCCGACGTCGACGCGGCGGTGGCACGGGCCAGACTCTGGCTCTCCTCCCCTGTCGAACTCGCCGCCCGCGACGTCACCATCGAATTCACGGTGCCGGAGCTCGCGCTGGCACTCACGTCGACCGTGGTCGACGGCGAAGTCGTCCTCGGGTTCGATCCCGAGGTCGTGGGTGGATTCCTGGAGGACAGGAGAGCTGCGATCGAAGCACCCCCCGTCGACGCTCGCCTCGACGTCGACGGATACCACGTGGTGATCGTGCCGGGCCGAAACGGAACGTTGATCGATCCCGAGGCCACGGCCGAGTCGTTGGTGCTCGCGGCATCGTCGGTGCGACGGCAGGGCGAACTCCCCCTCGTGGAGGGGGCGGAGCCGGAAGTCACCACCGCCATGCTCGAGGCGCTCGGAATCCGGCACCTGGTCGCGGAGTTCACGACCTATCACCCGTGCTGTCAGAACCGGGTCACGAACATCCAGTTGATGGCCGACATCATCGACGGGGCGATCGTCATGCCCGGCCAGACCTTCGCAGTGAACGAGTATGTGGGGGAGCGAACCATCGAGCGGGGCTTTCTCGAGGACGGGACGATCATTCAGGGCGAGCTGGTGCCGACGGTGGGCGGTGGGGTGTCCCAGTTCGCCACCACGATGTACAACGCCATCTTCTGGGGTGGGTACCAGGACGTCACCCACCGGCCGCACAGCTTCTACTTCAGCCGCTACCCGGAAGGCATCGAGGCCACGATCTCCTGGCAGCAGCCCGAGCTGGCGTTCCGGAACGACACGGACAGCGCGGTCTGGATTCGAACGGCCTACACCAACACGTCGATCACGCTGCGTCTCTACGGCGACAACGACGGGCGCATCGTCGTCGGCGATCACGTCGATGGGAACACCACGATTCGGGTGCCGGCGGAAGGTGGGCCCGCTGCCCGCCGAGTGCGAAGCGAACTCAGCGATCGGTTCAATCCGACCGAGCCCACGACCGAGTATCGGGCCAACCCCGAACTCGAGGTGGACCAGACGAGACGTATCCAGTCGCCCGGCAGCGGGTGGACGGTGATCGTTACCCGGTTCATCGAGCAGAACGGCGTCGAGACGGAAGAGACCTGGACCGTCCGCTATCTGGCCCGGCGCGAGATCCTCGAGGTACACCCGTGCAAGATGCCGGGCGCGGTCGAGGAGTGTCCCGAGCCGACCACCACGACCACCCTGCCCCCGGACACGACCACGGTCCCCGGCCAGGAGCCGTGAGCGGACGCTCTCGTCATCTAGTCGGGATACACCCGGAAGAACTCGGAGACCACCTTCGCGATGGCGGCCGCCTTCTCGTCGTCCCAGCCGGAGAAGCGGCGGACGGACACTTGGTTGGACATGACGAAGACGTGGTCGATTCCCGAGTCTGCCTCGAAGATGCGCACCGCCAGGCGGGCCGGGAAGGTGGATTTGCGCCTGGCCGCCTCCACCCCGCCGTAGACCTCGCCGTCCTGGCCGGCCAGTGAGCGATCCGTGTCGATGAGCAGCACCCTGTCGAGCACGGTCGTCCGGTTGATCTCGATCGTCTGTCCCACAGCCCTGGTCTCCGTCGCGAGCGTCCCGGGATCCTAACCCCACCCTCCGAACCCAGGGTTCGTCGGTACGCATACGTCCCATTCAGCCCGCGGTTCGCGCGGGCTCAGGTCGATCGGGCGAACCGTGGGCTCCCAGCTACCGTGGCGGTACTCCTGAACCCTGGGTTCGGGTCACCCCCGGGAGAAGCCGCCGACTTCGGGGCTGTCGCGGCCGGACTTCTGCGAGAGGGCGCCACGGTCGCGCTCGCCGATCACGTGGACCTTCAGGAGATTGGTCGTGGCCTGCAGGTTCGGGGGGATGCCGGCGACCATCACGACGGACTCGCCGCGCCGGCAGATCCCCTCCTTCTCCAGGAATTTCTCCGCAGCCGCGATCATCACGTCGGTGTAGTCCCGGCGCCCGAAGGGATACGGCTTCACCCCGCGATAGAGGGCCATCCGCGCCAGCGTGGTGTCGATCGGCGTGAACCCGACGATCCGACCCGCCGGGCGGTACTTCGAGAGCAGACGTGCCGTGTTGCCCGACTCCGTGAACGCCACAATGGTGTCGATCCCGAGTGCCGCCGCCGCCTGCACCGCCGACCTCGCCACCGCCGAGGCGATCGATCCCCCGAAGAAGTCGACGTCGGGATGCTGGACGATCCCTTCTCCCAGCCCCCGCTCCACCTCGGCGCACACCTGCGACATCACTTCGATCGACTCGGCCGGGAAGTCGCCGATCGCGGTCTCGGCGCTGAGCATGACGGCGTCGGTGCCGTTGAGCACCGCGTTCGCGACATCGGTCACCTCCGCCCTCGTCGGGCGGGGTGATTTCGTCATCGATTCGAGCATCTCGGTGGCCGTGATCGAGACCAGCCCGGCGGCGTTGGTGCGCTTGATGATGTCGGCCTGGATGAGGGGGATCCGCTCCAGCGGCAGCTGCACCCCCAGATCTCCCCGTGCCACCATCGCACCGGCGGACTCCGTGAGGATGTCGTCGAGATTGTCGTAGGCGATGGCGAGCTCGATCTTGGCGATGACCGGCGTCCCTCCCGCCAACTCGCGCACCTGGCGGACGTCGCCGCCTGTCCGGACGAAGGAGGCGGCGACGTAGTCGACCCTGAGCTCCTTTCCGAACTCGAGATCCACCCGGTCCTTGTCGGTGATGGCCGGCACCCGCAGAGCGGTGTCGGGGAAGGCGACCCCCTTGCCGTCGCTCAGCAAGCCCCCCTGCACGACTCTGGCCACCACGTGGCCGTCTGCGACCGACTCGACGTTCAAGCGGATGAGGCCGTCGGCGAGAATCACCCGCTCCCCCGGCCGCAAGTCGTCCAACAGGTGGTCGTAGTCGACGAAGATCCGCTGCGGGTCGTCGGAAAAGTGCCGGCCGGGTACGAGGGAGACAGTCGTCTCGTTGCCGAGCAGGATGCTGCCGTCCGGAAACGATCCCACCCGCAGCTTGGGACCCTGGACGTCCTGGAGCACCGCCACCACTCTGCCCTCCTCCTCGGCTGCCTGCCGCACCCACCCAGCCAGCGATCGGTGGTACTCGTGGTCCCCGTGGGAGAAGTTGAGGCGGGCGACGTCCATTCCGGCCACGATCAGCGCCCTGATCGACTCCAGGTCCGCCACCGCGGGACCGAGGGTGGCGACGATCTTGGTCAGACGTTCCATCACGACCCGCAACGCTAGCCCCAGCCGAAAGCGCTTTCAGAGATGGTCCACCACCACGCTCGCACCTGCGAGCAGCCGCCGGTCGAACATACCCCGGTCGACGGCCACGACCCGGCACCCGGCCGCGAGCGCGGCAGCCACTCCCGTGGGACTGTCCTCGATGACGATGCAGCGGCCGGGGACGACGCCCGTCATGGCGGCTGCCGCCAAGTAGAGATCAGGCGCCGGCTTCGGGCGCTCGATTTCGTCGGAGGTGACCGAACGGGTGAGCAGGCGGGCAAGTCCCACCGCCCGCAGCAGCGCATCGAGCCGCCAGCGCAGACCGTTGGTGGCGACGGCCATCGGCACTCCCGCTTCCTCCAGCCGGACGACCTGCGCGAGCGCGTCGGGGAACGCACGGGCGCGGCCGGCGATCGCCTCGAAGGCGCGCTGGGCCTCCATCTCCAGGGCGACCGGATCGGCGCCCACCTGCGGGGCGAACTGCTCCGCCACCATCGTCTCGGTTCCACCCACCGACCTGGCGAACACGTCCTCGGTCAGGCGGAAACCGTATCGAGCCAGAGTCGCCGACCAGGCGGTGAACGACACGGGCTCGGAGTCGACCAGCACGCCGTCACAGTCGAAGAGGACCGCCTCGCCCTCGATCCCGTGCAGGTTCATCCCAGCTTTTGCACCAACAGCGCGTTGACGGCGCGCGGATCCGCCTTGCCTTGGGTGGTGCGCATCACCTGACCGACGAGGAAGCCCACCACCTTCTCCTCGCCGTTGCGATACCGGTCGACGGCGTCGGGATTGGCCGCGAGCACCCCGTCGATGGCCGACTCGAGGGCGGAACTGTCCGTCAGCTGCAGCAGGTCACGACCCTCGGCCACCGCGTCGGGGTCACCCTCCCCCCGCAGCACACCGTCGAGCACGTCCTTGGCGGCGGACGCGGAGACGACACCGTCGGCCACCAGGCGAACCAGGCCGGCCAGCTGGACCCCGGTGATCGAGATCTCCGACGCGCCCTCGCGCCGCATCCACCCCGTGATCTCGCCGGTCACCCAGTTGGCGGCGGTCCTCGGATCTGCCCCGGCTGCGACCGCGTCCCGATGCAGCGCCCGAAGTGCGATCGGTGCGTCGGCCAACACCTGCGCTACCTGCGGGTCGATCCCTGCCTCCACATAGCTGCTCCGGCGGGCAGCGGGAAGTTCGGGCAGGGCGGCCGCGATGCGGTCGCGCCAGGCGGCGTCGATGACGATCGGGGTGAGATCGGGCTCGGTGAAGTAGCGGTAGTCCGAGCTGCCTTCCTTGGAACGCATGCCGTGGGTGACGCCCGCCTCCTCGTCCCAGTGACGGGTCTCCTGGATGATCCGCTCCCCCGCTTCCATCGCATCGACCTGGCGGGTGATCTCGTACGACACCGCCCGCTCGAGGGATCGGAACGAGTTCATGTTCTTGATCTCCACCTTCGTGCCGAACTCGACGACGCCGGCGCGGCGCACCGAGACATTGGCGTCGAAGCGGATCGAGCCCTCTTCCAGCCTGGCGTCGGACACACCCAACTCGGCGACGACTGCCCGCAGTTGCTGGGCGTACGCCTTGGCCTGCGCCGCAGTGCGGATGTCGGGTCGGGACACGATCTCGACCAGCGGCACGCCCGATCGGTTGAAGTCGAGCAGGGTTTCGGTGGCGGCATGGATGCGACCACCGTCACCCAGGTGGAGCGACTTGCCGGTGTCCTCCTCCTGGTGGGCGCGCTCGATCCCGACACGCAGCGTCTCGCCGTCGACTTCCACGTCGAGCCATCCGTCATGACACACCGGAATGTCGTACTGGCTGATCTGGTAATTCTTCGGGAGGTCGGCGTAGAAGTAGTTCTTGCGATGGAAGACCGATCGATCGCTGATCGTGCAGTTGAGCGCCAGCCCGATGAGCGAGATCCACTCGAGGGCCTGTCGGTTCGGGACCGGCATGGCTCCCGGCAGACCGAGGCAGGTGGGGCAGACATCGACGTTCGGCTCCTGTCCGAACGCCACCCGGCAGCCGCAGAACATCTTCGATGCGGTCCGCAACTCGACATGCACCTCGATGCCGATGACAGGTTCCCACCCCGCTGGAATGCCGGCGCTCATGCCATCTCTCCGACAAGTGACGGCCGGGCCGAGAACGCCGCCTGACGTTCGACCTCGGCGGCCAGCTGGAACATCGTCGCCTCGCCGAGGGCGGGGGCCATCACCTGGAATCCGATGGGGAGGCCACGTGAGTTGAGCCCGACCGGAACGGTCATGGCCGGATGACCCGCCAGGTTGGCCGGGATGTTGCAGACGTCGGAGAGATACATCGCCAACGGATCGGCCGTCTTGGCGTCCATCTCGAAGGCGACTGTGGGGCTGGTGGGCGACACGAGCACGTCCACCTTCTCGTAGGCGGCGGCGAACTCCTGCTGGAGCAGGGTTCTCACTTTCTGTGCCTGCCCGTAGAAGGCGTCGTAGTACCCCGCAGACAGGGCGTAGGTCCCGAGCAGGATGCGGCGGGTGACCTCCGGGCCGAACCCTTCAGCCCTGGTGCGGGCCATCATCTCCTCGGTGGTGGCACCCGGCACCCGCAGTCCGTAGCGAATGCCGTCGAATCTGGCCAGGTTGGCGGACGCTTCTGCGGGTGCGATCAGGTAGTAGGTCGATAGCGCCACGTCGCACGTCGGGATCGACACCTCGACGACCTCGGCCCCGGCGGCGGAGAGTCGGTCCAGCATCGCCCTGGATGCGGCGGTCACCTCGGGTTCGTACCCCTCGCCGTCGAGTTCCCGCACGACCCCGATCCGCATCCCCGTGATGCCCGCTTCGAGTCGGGCGGACGGTGCCGGGTAGTCGCCCCGCCACGACGTGGCATCCAACGGATCGTGGCCCGCAATCACCCCGAGCACCGACGCGGCATCGGCCACGGTCCGCGTGAATGGCCCGATCTGGTCGAGCGACGATCCAAAGGCGATCAGCCCGTATCGCGACACGAGGCCATACGTGGGCTTCACCCCCACCACCCCACACAGCGCCGCCGGCTGGCGGATGGATCCGCCGGTATCGGAGCCGAGCGCGGCGAGCGCCG
>CAZCRP010000094.1:0-9482 GCA_964501055.1 uncultured Acidimicrobiaceae bacterium | reverse complement strand
GGATCCCGCACAGCCCCTCGCCGAGCGATTGGCCGCGGCCGCGACGCTCGCCCGCGCCGGTACCGACCTGTGGGACGCGGCGACATTCGCCGGGGTGCGCCCGCGGGGCCCGGACCATGGAGTCCTGGCGGGTCCTCCTCGCCTCTCACCGAGTCAGGCGGAGTCATATCTGGAGTGTCCGCGCCGCTATGTGTTCGAGCGTCGCCTGGCGATGACAGACACGTCGGGCGACCACGCGCGGTTCGGCACGCTGGTGCACGCCGTGCTCGAACAGGCCGACAGGGCCGCCATGGCGGACGGCCGGCCACGTCCGCACCTGGAGGACGCGCTGTCCTCGTTGACGCGACTCTGGCAGGAGGCGGACTTCGGATCGCCGTGGCTCGACGAGATCTGGCGGCTCAAGGCGGAGAAGATCCTCCGCCGCCTGTTCGCCGAGTGGCCAGCCGACAGCGCGGCGACGGTCGCCGCCGAGAAGGAGCTGAGCTGGCAGGCGGGTGGTGTCGACTGGATCGGCCGCGCCGACCGGATCGAGCTGACGTCGGGCGGCGCCGTGCGCGTCGTCGACTACAAGACGTCGGCTTCCATTCCCAGCAGGGAGAAAGCGGCGGGCTCGCTGCAACTCGCATTCTACGCGCTGGCCGCCGAGGCGGATCCTGCGGTGCCCGGGCCGATCGGGGGTGCCGAACTGTGGTATCCGGCCACGTCACAGAAGGGATTCCGGCGTGCACTGGACATGGAGCGGCTGGCCGAACTCCGCGAGAGTCTCGTCAGCATCGCCGAGTCCATCCTCGCCGAGCGATGGGAGCCCCGACCCGGCGACGCCTGTGAGCACTGCACCGTGCGGCTCGTCTGCCCTGAATGGCCCGAGGGCAGGGAGGCATTCGTCACATGACCGTCGTTCCCACCCGAGAGCAGGCGGCGGTGGTGTCCCAGCCTCTCCGATCGTTCCGCGTGGCCGCGGGTGCTGGCACCGGCAAGACCACCACCATCGCGCTACGCGTGGCGGCGCTCGTCACGGACTTCGACGTCGATCCCGAACAAATCCTGGGGATCACCTTCACGAACAAGGCCGCCGGCGAGCTGGCCGAGCGCATCGGCGCCCGGCTCGCCGGGATCGTCGATCCCGGTCGCGAGGTCGAAGTGCACACCTACCACGGATATGCCTTCCAGATACTCCGCGAGTTCGGCGCGCTGGTCGGGATCGAGCGGAACACGAAGCTCGTCACCCCGACGTTCACCAGGCAGATCCTGTCCGATGTGGTGCGGGCCGCCCCCCTCGCGACCTGGGATCTCGCCAACGTCTACAACATCGACCGGGTGGTGAGCTTCATCGGGGAGCTCGGAGACAACCTGCTCGCGGCCACCGACGTCGCAGTGCCCGAGGTCCCGGACGAGGTGTGGCTCAAGCGGGCCGATCTCCTCTCGGTCAGCCGCTTGTACCAACACGAGAAGCAGCGGATGGGGGTGGCGGATTACAGCGACCTGATCTCGGCGGCGTGGCGGGTGGTACACGACCATCCCGAGGTCGGCGCCGCCATCGCCGACCGCTATCGGGCGGTGGTGTTGGACGAGTACCAGGACACGAATCCGGCGCAGCGGGAGCTGCTGCGGACCATCTTCGCCGGGCGGGTGCCCGTCACGGCAGTGGGTGATGCGGATCAGACGATCTATGAGTGGCGCGGAGCCAGTCTCGAGAACTTCGCCGATTTCGGCCGGCACTTCCCGAACGCAGCGGAGCCCGCTCCTTCACTGCCCCTCACCACCAATCGCCGGTCCGGCGAGGCGATCCTCGCAGCCGCCAACGCGATCCGGCGGCGTCTCCACTCCGAACCCGACCCTCTCGTCGCAGTCGCGGGCACGCCTCCCGGAGTCGTCCACACCGCCTGGTTCGGGACCGCTGCCGAGGAGGCGGCGTGGATCGCCGACCGGATCGAGGCGCTGCACGACGACGGCCTCGCTTGGCGCGACTGCGCCGTGCTCTTCCGCAAGACCAAGGACATGCAGGTAGTCCACGACGCGCTCGCACAGCGCGACATCCCCTATGAGGTGGCGAACCTGGGCGGCCTGTTGTCAGTTCCGGAGGTATCGGACCTGGTGGCGTGGCTGCGGGTCCTCGCCAGGGCGGAGGACACGGTGGCACTCGCCCGCCTCCTGGTGGGAAGCCGCTACCGGCTTGGCCTGGCGGATCTCGCGAGGCTGTCGGACTGGGTCCGAGACCGCCGACAGAACGTCGAGGACGATCTCGAGGGTCTTCCCGACTACACGTTGGTCGAGGCGTTCGATCATCTCGACGAGGTGAGCGGGCTGCGTCCCGAGGCGCTCGACGCGCTCCGTGTCTTCCGGGCTGAGCACCGCGAATTCCTGGCCGCCGCGCAGGGCCTGTCACTCGTCGAGTTGTGCCGTACCGTGTTGGACCGAACCGGGGCGTGGCAGGACGTCGACGCGATGCCGAGTGCCTCCGGGCTCTCGGCCAGACTCAACCTCTTCCGGTTCCTGGACCTCGCCGAGAGCTGGAGTCCGCTGGAGGGCAGGCCGTCACTCCCTTCGTTCACGGCGTATCTCGAGCTCATGCGCGACAACCCGCGCGAAGAGCTCGACACGGCCAGGGTCTCGGACGCGGATGCGGTCACACTCATCACCGTGCACCGCGCCAAGGGACTCGAGTGGGAAGCCGTCTTCCTCCCTGCCGCCTATCGCGACAACTTCCCCTCCCGCTACCGCGGCAACGACCCGTACACCAGTCCGGAGATCCTGCCGTTCGAGTTCCGATTGGACCGAGCGTCGCTCCCCGCCATCGGACCCGAGACCGACAAGGACGATCGGACCGCCGCGCTGCGACGACGGCACGACGAGGCCGAGTGGCGCCTGGCGTACGTGGCGGTCACCCGGGCGAGACAACACCTCACCGTCTCTGGCGCCTGGTGGTACGGCCATCCCATCCCGCTCAGCCGGTCGACGGTCCCGTCCGCACTGTTCGAGGTCGCCAAGGAGACCGGGACGATGGTGCACGACACTGCCGAGCCTCCGACCCGTCCCTCCCGCGCGGCCTACCGGCCACACGCCTCTGCTCCGGACCCGGGCTTGGACGCAGGTTGGGCGGGCGCGCTCCGCCTCGCGCTGGAGAATGCCGGGTGGGCGGAGGCGGAAGCAGAGCGACTGGGTCTTGGTGATTCGTACGAAGCCGCGATGGCGGTCAACCAGCAGCGTCTCTTCGCGCTGCCGCCGCCCCTCGCCACCGAACGACCCTCGCTGGTGACGACTTCGGCCACCGGACTCGTGACCTACGCCGTCTGCCCCCGGCGGTATTACTGGACCGCGGTCGATCCCCTGCCGCGCCGCGCCTCGGCCGCCGCCCGCCGCGGCACCGACGTCCACCGGCGCATCGAACTCCACAACGTCGGGGTCGTGCCGTTGCAGGACTTCGAGTCCACCGACTACGACCTGACCGACGTCGGCGACGCGGTCGGCCGTGGAGACCCGTTCGGGGTGTTTCGATCGTCGGCGTATGCGGACCGGTCCCCCCTGCTGACCGAAGTCCCCTTCGAGCTTCGACGCCGCGGCGGGACCGTGCGGGGAAGGATCGACGCCGTGTACGACCGGGACGGAACGTGGGAGATCGTCGACTTCAAGTCGGGCCGAGCCCGCCCCGACGGCGCCAACCTCGTGCAACTCCAGACCTATGCCCTCGCCGTGGCAGACATCGACTTCGGTCTCCCGCCACCGAGACGTCTCACGGCGGCCTTCGTGTACCTGGGCGGCGGCGGCGTGGAGGTGAGTGCCCACCGGGTCGACGATGACTGGATGCGCCGGGCCGCGAGCACCGTCGACTCACTGCTCGCCGGCATGCACGACGACCACTGGGATGTGGCGCCGTCGTCCGAATGCCGTGGCTGTGACTTCCTGCGCTTCTGCCCGGAGGGTCGCCGGCAGGTGTCGTCGATGTGATCGGCCTCGTCGCCTTGATGGCCGGGTATCTGGTGGGCGGCATCCCGACTGCCGACTGGCTGGCCGCCAGACGCCAGCTCGACCTGCGGGCGGCAGGATCGGGAAACCCGGGAGCCAACAACGCCCTGCGGTTGGGCGGCAGGGCGCTCGGCACCTCCGTGCTGGCGGCGGAACTCGCCAAGGGAGCCAGTGCCGTGGCCCTTGGCGGATGGCTGGCAGGCGACAGCGGTCTCGCCCTCGCCGGTCTCGGCGCCCTCTACGGCAACATGTACAACCCATATCGCCGCTTGCGAGGTGGTCAGGGGCTCGGCATCGCCGCCGGCATCCTGCTCGCTTCGCTACCGATTCCTGGCGTGATCGGAATCGCGGTGGCAATCGTGTCCATCACGGTGAGCCGCCGCTCTGCCCCGGCCGCCCTCGCCGCTGCGGGGACCGTGGTCGCAGCGACCGCCGTCCTTCCGTCCGGCCCGTGGGGGGTCGAGCAGGGGACGGTCAGGCTGCTGCTCGCGGCGGGAATCGCCGCCTCGATCCTCCCCAAGCAGCTGGCGAAGCTCAGACGACGCGACCCCCCTGCACCTCCAGCAGCAGCGTGACCGGGCCGTCGTTGACGAGTGCGACTTCCATCGACGCCCCGAATCGGCCGGTGGCGACATCCAGGCCCAGGGCAGCGATCGCGGCGGCGAGTCGCGCCACCAGAGGTTCGGCGAGTTCCGGAGGGGCGGCGTGCACGAAGGAAGGTCTGCGTCCCCGCCCCACGTCGCCGTACAACGTGAATTGGGAGACGACGAGCACGGCGCCTCCCACATCGACGACCGACAGGTTCATCTTCCCGTCATCGTCGGAGAAGATCCGCAAGCCGACCAGCTTGTCGGCCAGCGCGTCGGCGTCTTCCGCCGCGTCATCGGGAGCGACACCCGCCAGCACCAACAACCCGCGGTCGATCTGTCCCACTACCTCGCCGTCAACCGTCACCGACGCCCGCGCCACTCGCTGCACCACCGCCCGCATGTGACGGGAGTCTGGCAGGCGGCCAGCTCCTCGCCGCCGGTACGATCCTTCCATGTTCCGTCTCCCCGATGTCACCCGGCCCACGTCCTTCGAGCCGGACCTGGACGTGCCGGCGGGGAGGCCCGTCGTGGTGTTGATGGATGCAGCCAGCACCCTCGAGCGCCGGGTGCTGGGGGCGTGGGCGGATCGAACCTTCGGCGAGGAGGCGACGCGCATCGCCCTGACTCCGTCGCGCCGTCGTCGACGGGGAATGCGGACCGACCCGGCGCTCGCCGCCAGGCTCCACCGCGGCGACGATCCGCTGGTGATCCCGGCCAGGGTGACGTGGCTGCCCGATGCGAGAGACGGGCGCCGATCCGCCAACTGGGTCGACGTGCTCAAGCTCGGCGACCCGCGCGACCCCGATCCACGGCGGCAATGGGTGATCTTCGGACTCTTCCCCCAACGCGTCGGCATCGTCGCAGGCACACCGGCCTCCGCGTCCGAGCTCATCGCGTCCCATGCGGCCGACCCGGAGGTCTCGACACTCGTCGACCATGTCACACGCAAGGCGCACATCACGCTCGAGCGTGCCGAGCGCCATGTCCGCGGCAACCGGTACAAGGTGCCGCGTTTCCTGCACGAGGAGATCCTGTCCCGCCCCGAGTTCCGTGACCGGGTGATGCTGCTCGGCTCGGAGCGGGGATTGCCCGCCGAGCTCGCCCTCGCCAGGGCGCGGTACTACTTGCGGGAGATCGCCGCCTCGCACAGCACCTATCTCATCGATCTGATCGCCAACGCCATCCACTGGATCTACTCCCAGGGGTACGGCGAGATCGTCTACGACCAGGAGAGGCTGGCGGAGATCGGGGTGCTCGCCGAGTCGAATCCGATCGCGTTCGTTCCCTCCCACCGTTCGAACCTCGACCGGCTCTCGCTCCAGTACCTGCTGTGGGAGAACGACCTCCCTCCCAACCACACTGCGGCCGGGATCAACATGAACTTCTTCCCGATCGGGCCGCTCATCCGCCGGACCGGTGCCTTCTTCATCCGCCGATCCTTCAAGGACAACGAGTTATACAAGTACGTTCTCAAGTCCTACCTCGGCTATCTGGTGGAAAAGCGCTTCCCCCTGGAGTGGTACATGGAGGGCGGCCGCTCGCGGTCGGGCAAACTGCTGCCGCCTCGGTTGGGAATGCTCGGCTGGGTCGTCGATGCCGTGCGCCAAGGGCGCTCCGAGGACCTCTACCTGATTCCGACCTCGATCGCCTACGACCAGATCCAGGACGTCGGGGACTATGCCGACGAGGCGACGGGTGGCGAGAAGCAGAAGGAGTCATTCGGCTGGGCCTTGCACGCGATCCGGTCACTGCGGCGCCGCTACGGCAACATCCACATTCGGTTCGCAGAGCCGATGTCGGTGGTGAAGGAGATCGACCTCCACCGCGACGAGCCGCTCGAACTGCAGAAGCTGGCATTTGAAGTGATGTACCGGATCTCACGCGTCACGCCCATCACCCCGACCTCGGTGGCCGCCATCGCCCTTCTCTCGACGCGGGGAGCGGCGCTCACCGCGGCCGATGTCGCCGCACTGGGCAGCCAGCTGGCCAGCGTCATCGAGGACAACGGCTGGCCCACCACCGAGTCGATCGCCTTCCAAGACGACCACGCCGCCCGCATGGTCCTGGACCAGCTGGTGGCACACGGCTCCGTTACCCGCCAGGGGGACCTCTATCTCCTGGATCCCAACCAGGCCATCCAGGCCGCCTACTACCGGAACGTGGTCGTCCACTACTTCGTGCCTGGCGCCATCGCCGAGTTGGCGTTGATGGCGACGGACACCGACCATGCGCTCGACGACTTCTGGTTGGAGGTGGCGAGACTGCGCGACCTTCTCAAGTTCGAGTTCTTCTTCGCCGACCGCGATGAGTTCCGCCGGGAGCTTTCCGCCGAACTCGATCGCTGCGCCCCGGGCTGGCAGGACGACGTGAGGGCGGACGAGCCGCACAGGGTGCTGGACCGTCTGGTCCCGCTCAGGGCGCACTGGACGGTGCTTCCGTTCCTCGAGTCCTACCGCGTGGTCGCAGAGCAGTTGGTCGCCACCGACGGGCCCGTCACCGACGAGAAGGCCTTCGTGTCCGCCGCCCTGGAACGAGGCTCCCGAGAGCGGCTGACAGGACGGATCGAAGCAGACGAGAGCGTGTCCAAGGCGCTGATGCAGTCCGCGCTGGCCCTCGCCGCCAACCGGGGACTGACGACAGCCGGCACCGAGGAGCGCCGGCGGTTCGCCGGCGAGATCGCCGCCGTGTGCTCCCGTGCGTCCGAGATCGGCCGCCTCGCCGATTCACGGCGAATGCCGCGGTGATCACCCCGTGATCACCTGGTGGAAGCGCCAGCCGGCCAGCGCCAGCAAGACGGCTGCGAAACCTCCCAGGACACCCAGCTGCGGCAGGATGTCGACCAGCGTCCCATCCCGCCGGATCAGTTCGCTGAATCCGTCGATGGCCCAGGCGTGTGGAGTGAAGCGGGCGACCTGACGCATGACGGGGGGCATCACCTCCACAGGGACCATCGCGCCACCGAGGGCGGCGAGTCCGAGACCCAGCATGACACCCACGCCGCCGGCCTGTTCGTCGTTGCGGAACAGACTGCCCATCAGCATCGCCGCACCCGCCCCCACCAGACCGAACATGAGGAGGATCGCCGCCGCACCCACCGGATCGCCCCAGTCGACCCCGAAGGCGACGAGGGTGACCACGACGATGTAGAGACCCTGGGTGAGAACGACGGCCAATCTCCCGAGGGCTTCCCCCGCGATCACGCCCCCGGAACTGGTCGGAGTGCCCAGCATCCGACGCGAGACTCCCAGTTGACGGCTTTGGATCAGGGCAGCCGAACCGGTGAGCCCGGTGAGGAACATGAACAGCACGAGCTGCGAGGACGCCCCGAGATCGAACTGACCGAGTGAGGCGGGGAACAGCGCCTCACCCACCGTCACGACTGCGATCTCCATCTTCGGCGAGGCAGCCGCCCGCGCCTGTGCCGCTGCCACCCCCGTCGTCAGATCCCCGCCGCCGATGCGGGCCGCGGTCACCTCAGCCCCGAACTCGGTGATCGTTGCCGCCACCAGCGCCTGCAGCTGCGGCCCGGCGGTATCGGGACGGGCGACGAAGCCGACATCGACCTGCCTGCCCGCCGCCAGCGCGTCGTCGAATCCCGCGGGGATGACGACACCCGCCTGGATCTCCGAGCGCTCCACGGCCATCGCGAGCGAGTCGTCGTCCGGGTAGACCTCGACGTCGGTGGCCACGGACCGCTGGAGTCGCTCCGCCAACTCCCCGGCGAGCCCCTGCTCGGGCGCCACGACCCCGATGGTGGGACTGAAGCCGGACCCGAACAGCGAGCCGATGAGGATGATGATCCCCAGTGGCAGAACGAACACGAAGAAGTAGTTCGAGCGGTCCCGGAACATGCGACGTAGACCGGTGGCGGCAATGGCGAGTTGCTTCACGTGGCCGCCCCGCGTCGGAGTCTGATGGCCGCCAGCCCGCCCGTCACGAGACCGAAGGCCAGCAGGGCAGCCACAGCCGGCAACACGACTTCGACACCGCCTCCGCCCCGGAGATCTCCGAGCCCGCGCATGAACCACCGGTGCGGTGCGACCAGCGAGAGCCGGGCGAGCAGCCCGTCGCCGAGCGGCGTCGGGAAGAACACGCCACCCAGCATCCCCAAACCCACCGCGATCACCGACTGCAGGTTCTGCGCTCCTTCCGGAGTGCGGGCGAAGGCGGCCACCACGGCCATGACGCCGACGGCGGACAGGACGCCCGCCACCACGAGCACCGCCACCCCCAGCGGGTCCCCCCAATCGGCGCCGAGCAGCAGCGTCGAAGCGACGATGAGGATCGTCATGCTCACCAGGCCGAGCACGATGCTCACGATTCCCTTCGCCGCCACCACCGCCGCCCTGCCGATGGGCGCGGCGAGAAGGCGTGACATCGTGCCGTCCCGCTTCTCCTCGAGAAGCGACGTCACCCCGATGGAAACGGTGAAGAACAGGAAGAACACCGCCATCCCCGCCACGAAGAACGTCGTCGCGATTGACGCCGCGAGCAAAAGCCTTGTCCTTCATCTTCTTTCGCACCGATGCCGCATCGACGTCGAGAACGCTACGGCTCGGCTTCACGAGCGCGGTGGCGGTGATCAGCCCGGTGAGCTCGTCGACGGCGAACAGTGCGCGCGCCATGGTGCTGCGGCGCGGAACACCGGTGTACGTCGCGTGGCCGAGTACCGCCTCGAGCAGCTCGTCCGGGTAGCTGCGCTCACGCAGGATGCGTACACCCGCCGATGGATGTTCCTCGTCCGGATGATGCGCGTCGTTGGGCCAGCGTTCGTAGTCGAAATCGTGCACGAGTCCCGTGATCGCCCACAATTCCTCGGCGTGCGGCTCGAGCCGGCGCGCGTACGCGCGCATCGCGGCTTCCACGGCCAGCATGTGCTTGCGAAGCGAGTCGCTGGCGGTGAACTCGTGGACGAGCGCGAGCGCGTCG
>CAZCRP010000093.1:2368-9591 GCA_964501055.1 uncultured Acidimicrobiaceae bacterium | reverse complement strand
CCATGCGGCGCCGCTGACACCACGCGAGCGAGAGGTCGTGACCATGGCCGCAAGCGGGCTGACGAGCAAGGACATCGCAGAGCGACTGGTTGTCTCGGTCCGCACGGTGAACAACCTCATTCAGCGCGCCTACATCAAGCTCGGAGTCCACAACCGGAGAGATGCAGCCTCGGTGCTCGGCCTCGACACCTCATCGGAGCCGGGAACTCCGCAGCCATAGCCGAGCCGGCACCAGCGCGACCAGGTGCATGGCTCCACAGTGCGATGGATTCCACCGCGGCGGAGATTGTGCACACGCGATGCTCATGACACGGTCCGTCACGTCGGTGACACTCAAGGCCAGGGGGAAGCTCGACTAAAGGGGGGAGCATCATGTTTGGGCACACACCCACAGAACAACAGACGTCGCCATTGCGACGGCTGACCGCGGTCGTGGCTTCGGCTGCTCTATCCAGAAATCTCTTGACACGATTACCCCCATAAAGTGATGCCGTTATGCGTCACTCAGGTCAGACCGGATCAAGGAGTATTGGAGTGCATCATGAACGTCGTCGTCGATCCACAGCCACGATCGGAGAGTGCCTTCGAGCGTGAAGCCGCATGCCTCCAGAAGTCGTCTCGACGCCACGTTGTCAGGGTGGACCTCGGCGACGAGCCGGTATACATCGGTCTTGGTCAGCACCCATCGGCCGATGAGGCGTACCGCGCTCGATCCAAACCCTTGCCTCCGAGCCTCAGGTATGAGCCAGTAGCCGAGTCGGCACTGCCGCTGGACCTTGGTCAGAACGAGATAGATGTGGCCGACAGCTTCATTGGACTCGGCCCTGGCGATGGCGAGGGCAAGAGCTTGTCCATCGTCGTTCCTCGACCACGCTCGCTCGATGAAGGCCCGACCTTCCGCGTCGGTGTATGAGACCGGCACAGTTGTTCCCTTCGGAATGTCGGGATCAGTGCCCGCAGCCTCGATGCATCCAAGGTCGTCATAGGTCCACTTGCGGATGCGGACCACGGCCGATCTCAAGTCGGGGTCTGGGTAGTCGAGGCGCATAAGCCATTGTCGCGCCTGAGATGAACTCATCCCGGTCCTTCTGGACGGAGTACACCCGCTGGGCCGCGAGCCCCTCCGCCTCCGTGGCGAACGTGCCAATGGTCGGCCGAACGAATCTGTTCTTCTTCCGGTCCTACTCCTTCTCGCCCTGGAGGGTCATCGTCCCGTTGGGGCGCGCCCACAGCGTTCCTCTGAGCTTGCTCATCTTGTCCTCCCTGCTCGGTCCTTCAGCAGGGAGCGCGCTCACCCTGGCCCGTACTCGGTTGCACGGTGGTTGCACGATGCCACCGATCCCGACGTGCCGAAAGCGACATCTCTAGACGCTCAGCGCCCATGAATGCTGGCTTTCCGCCGGTCACAGGCGCGTCGTGGCTAGACTCATAATCCGTCGGTTGCAGGTTCGAGCCCTGCCCGGCCCACGACATGAACACCCATTCCATCAGGGTTGCGCGCCCTCCACTGTCTTGATTTCGAGCCCACCCCGGGATAGCCGTGGCAGATTCGAATCTGTCCCATTGGCGCTCCCCCCACCGGGAGCAGCCGTATCTCAGGTGAATGAACAGCCCTTGGCCAGAGCCTCCTCGGCGGGAGGAGCTGGCATCGGGACCTTGCGGCGGGAGAGAGCGCCGACGTAAACACCGGCGAGGACCAGCAGCGCCGCCAATGCCATCCCTCCGGTAAACGTCTGGCCGAGTAGGAAAATGCCAAGCACGACCGCCACCAGCGGCATCAGCACGGTGGAATAGGAGGTCGCCGAGGCCGTCCACCGCTGCAGGACGAACAGGTAGAGCGCGAAGAGGCCTACCGACCCGAGCACGGCGAGATGGGCGACGGCGAGCCAGGTCTCACCCCTGGTGGGGACCAGCCAGGTCTCCCCGGCGATGGCGGAGGCGCCGATCAGAACCCCCGCCCCGACCATCATCGCCAGAGCGATCGTCGCCGCGGGATGGTGGGACGGATACTTCTTTGCCACGATCCCCGCCTCCGCGGCGAAGATGGCCGAACCAACCAAGGCGAGAATCGCCAAGGGTGGAATATCGGCTCCGAAGTCGGGCGTCTGCAGAACTGCGATCCCGGCCACGACCAGCACCCCCCCGACCATGCCCCGCATATGGAGGGTTTCGAGCCTGTGCGCCGCCGCCAGAAACAACGTGAGCAGAGGCACCGCGGCGATGAAGACTGCGGCAATCGCCGCCGGGACATAGAGGATCGCCCAGTAGGCCAGTGCGTTAGCCGTGGCCACGAATGCGCCAAAACCTATCGCACCCAACATGCCCGAGCCCTTCGGGAGGTGGATCCTCCGAAGTCCGAGGTAGGCGAGGAAGACGGCGGCGGCAAGGGCAAACCGCAACGTTGCTCCGAAGAGGGGCTGGAGCTCCTGGTTGCTGAAGTGGATGGCGATCGGGTTGGCCCCACCGAAGACGACCGTGCCGAGAAAGGCGAGGGCGACGGCTCCTTGTACGCCCGGAGCCGACGGTCCAGAGTCGTCGATAGCCACGGCTTCTAAACGTAGTCCGACTGGTAGGTCGCCGACCAGTCGTTCGGAGCAAGTTTGACGACTTCTCACCAACACATCGTCGCCCGGGGCGGAGATCGCCTGTCTCGTCCTGGCCGACATTGCGAGCGCATTGGCGTCTGCGCGGGCGGGTGAAATCGGAGAGCAGACGCCGAGCGCTCTCTTTCCGCCTAGGTCCCTCGAGATGGAGGATCGTCACCTCGCCGCTCCGGGGTCTCGTCGGGCGCTGACGGATCGCGTCGGGAACGCATGGTGCTCACCTTCGCCAACCCGGCCATCACCGCCTCGACGGTCGCGTCCAGGTTCTCGTCGGCGAGCTGCTCGGGGGTGAGGTCGAACAGGGCGACGGGGGTTCGGTGACGCTGACTGATCAGGCCGCGATCCATAAGCCGATTGTTACCAGGTCGAGCGCCGCAGGCGTGTGGGGGGTGCGTTCGATCCGGCCCCAAACAACTTGTTCAGCGTTGATGGTGCTCGGGCCGATACCAATGACATGCGCACGTCAGCGGAGCCAGCGACTCGGTCCACAGGTGAGGCGTGGCGGTTATGGCTAGAGGCGAACGCCTCGAAGTTTGAGACACCCTGGGAGCGGAACTTCGCCGAGACGGTGCTCGTCCACGTCGATGGACTGAACCCCGACAGCGTCACCTGCCAGCACCTGATCCCCGGTCCTCAAGGCGAGCAGTTCCGGGCGGATTTCGCCATCTCGGAACCCGGCGTGCAGATCGCCATTGAGGTGGACGGGGACAGGACCGGGTCGGGCACAGGGGCGACATGGGCGGAGCATCTGAAGGCCAACCGTCGCGATTCCTTGCTCACCCGCCGCGGTTGGTCGGTGATCCGGTTCGCCAACTCTCAGCTTCGCCGGGAGCAGGACCGCCAGTTGTGCACTCTGGCGGTTGAAGCCCTCTTGCGGCAGCTACGGCCGACGACCCCCCGCCCCCCTGCCACTGCCGCAGAGGCCAACCAGACGATCAGCGATGACACGTCGAGAGCGGCACCACTCCCTTCTGGGTCTGAGCCTGGTCCACATCCGCTCCTGTCGTCCGATATCCGCGACGGCTAGGGCTGCAAGCGGCTATCGGCCCGGCCATGGTCGAGGAGCCGGTTACACCTCCTGTTGCCCGAGTGACGAACAAGGGAAGTGACGCGGCCCCCGGCGGTATGGTGCCCAATCGATCCTTCCCTCCGCACCAACGTTGAATTCTCTTCCGAGGGGGCCGTCCTTCGTGGCTTTCTGTACGAGGCGCTGACCGGCGATCCGCCGTTTCCCCTGGTCGTGATGGCCCATGGCACCTCGGCCACCATCCCGATGGTCGCCGACCGCTACGCGGAAGTGTTCGCTCGGGCCGGGGTGTCCGCCCTTCTCTACGACCATCGAAATCTGGGGATCAGCGGCGGCGAGCCCCGCCAAGAAATCAATCCCTGGGTGCAGTCACGGGGGTACCGAGACGCCATCACGTTCGCTTCGACCCTCGCTCGTAACGATCCGAACCGGATCGGCATCTGGGGCGACTCGTATTCGGCCGGCGAGGTGTTCCTGGTTGCGGCGTGCGACTCCCGGGTGAAGGCTGTCGTGGCTCAATGTCCCGTCTTCGGAGCCGCACCACCGGACCCGGACCCGCATGCATTTGCCGCGATCCGGGAGACGTTCGACTCCGGGGATGTTTCGGGTACATCTCAGGACAGGACCGGTCCGCTCCCCGTTGTTTCACCCGATCAGTCGGGCACCCCGTCACTGCTGGCGCCGATCCAGGCATTCCGATGGTTCGTCGACTACGGGGGCCGGTTTGGAAGCGGATGGCAGAACACGATTTCGGCCTCCTGTACCACCCCAGCGCGTCGTTCGACGAGGCGTCGAGGCTTCAGGCCGATTTCCTGACCAGACAGCTACTCGCCGGGGGGCCAGGGGCGGGGAAAGGCTGAACGGTTTGCTCGGCTCGACCGTCCAGGCGGCACGGGGCGTCGAGAGGCCCTGGGCCGTCCCCACCACCCGTCTCGGAGGCGTAGTGTCGAACGAGGCACCGAACGCTCGACGACGTGAGGAGTCCATGTGCCCAGCATCAACCCGTATCTCACTTTCGACGGGAACTGTGAGGAGGCGTTCGAGTTCTATCGCTCGGTGTTCGGGGGCGAGTTCTCCGATCTCAACCGCTTCTCCGAAGCGCCGTCCGACAGTCCAGGTTCCGACGAAGATGCCGACAAGATCCTGCACCTGTCGTTGCCCATCGGTGAAGGTCACGTGCTGATGGGCTCCGACCGGCCGTCGGAGATGGGGCCGGGCACCTTCGGTGATTCGGTCGCGGTGAGCATCGCACCCGACGACGCCGAATCCGGCCGACGCATGTTCGAGGGTCTGTCGGCGGATGGTCAGGTCACGATGCCATATGAACGCCAGTTCTGGGGCGCCGACTTCGGCATGTGCACTGACAAGTACGGGATCCACTGGATGGTGAACTACACGCCGGGGGAGTGACGGGAGCCGCCTGCAACACGGGCCAATCCCCGCGGGCTGCACCCCCGGAAAGACGACCAGGCCGCGGTCCCCATTCCGGAGCTTCTCCGGGCAGCGACGTCAACCCATGTCGACGGTGCTCCCGGCGTACAGCCCACGAGGTCGAACGGCGGGCGGAATCGAAACCGCAGCCGTGCTGTTCATGCCTCCATGGACATACGCGCATTGCTGGAGTTTCGCGAGGCCAAGGACCACTTCTTCGGCAACTCCCTCGAGTCGCCTCTGAGTCATGAAGCCCGCCGTGTCTTCGATGGTCTCGACTACTACGACCCCAACCCGGATCTGGTGTTCCGGCTCCGGGTCGAACCCGGCGACGACAGCGAGGTACGGGTGGGGACTTCGGACGGCGCCGAGCGCACGTATCGGCGGGCAGGGACAGTTCGCTTCGACGTGAACGGCGAAGCCACCCAGCTGACGCTCTACGCGACCGGCCACACCGGATACTTCCTGCCCTTCCGGGACTCGACGTCCGGCCGAGACACGTACGGAGCAGGCCGGTACCTCGACATCGAACCCAACGAGGACGGAACGGTCACCCTCGACTTCAACTACGCCTACAACCCCACCTGCGCCTACGACGAGGCCTACTCGTGTCCGCTTCCACCGGTCGAGAACTGGCTTCGAGTCCCGATCGAGGCGGGCGAGAAGGACTTCGCCAAGTGAGTCGGGCAGGCGTCGCCGTGCTCGATCCCAGCGATGGCCGCAGCGCTCATTTCATCGAGCGGCTCGCAGCCGATCGCGCCGCTTGGCTGACGACCGTGGCGGCCGACGGGACACCGCAGACATCGCCGGTCTGGTTTGTCTGGAACGACGGAGCGTTGCAGCTGTACAGTCGTCGTTCGCCCCGGGTAGACAACATCCGCAACCATCCGCGGGTCGCTTTCAATCTGGATGGGAACCGGAAGGGCGGTGACATCTTCGTGGTGGAGGGGACCGCCACAATCGACGAGGACGCCCCGCCGGCGTTCGCCAACCTCGATTATCTCGCCAAGTACAAGCCGGTGATGGACGAATACGGGTGGACCCCGGAGTGGTTCGCCGGGAACTACCCGGTGGCCGTCAGCGTCGAACCGACCCGCTTCCGGTTCTGGTAGCGAGCGCCGGGTCCCGCTCGACCGCCGCCGGGGTCGAACCTACGCCGGTGCCTCCAGCCCGAGGCTGATCGCCTCGCTGAATGCCAACGTTCGACCGCGTTCTCGGGCGGTCTCGAAGGCCTCCGGTCCGATCGCGGCGAGGACCGTTGCTGCAACCTGGTCGTAGCGCTCGTTCATGTGGCGGTATCGGACCAGTCCGGTGGTGTAGCGGGCGTCGTCCGCTCCGAGCAGCACTGCAGCGCGCTCGTGATGCCCAAGTCCTGAAATGACCGCAGCCCATTCGCAGAAGAGTCCCCTCGCCAAGCTCGCCAGGTCCTGATAACCGGGCATCCCGGCGAATCTCCGCATCCCCGCGCGGAATAAGTCGGCGGCCGCTTCCGCATCTCCCCTTGCGGCCAGGATCCGTGCGGTCAGCACCTCGGTGAGCCCTGGGTACCAGGCCGGATCCTCGTTGCGGGGAGCGAGTAGATCTCGAGCTCGCTCGGCTACGTCGGTCTGGCCGAGGAGCAGCCGATGGTGGACCACTCCCGACAGCCCGTCTACGGCCAGCATGTCGGAGCTGGCCGCGGTCGAGAGTGTCACCATCTCGTCGAGCAGTGGATCGAGGGCATCGAAATCACCGACGTGGTGATAGGCGGCTGCCAGGTGGCCGCGGGTGATCAGAGCGATCGTCTCGTCGTCGAGGCGGACGGCCTGTCGCTCCAGCAATGGGATCGCCTCCTCCACCCTGCCCGAGACCATCAAAGTCGCCGCGTAGTTGCCGCGGGCAGCGGTCTCCAGCGGGTCGGAAACTTCTGTCAACAGCTCCACGGCGCGCGCCAGATGATCTGACGCCGCCACCACGTCACCCAGGAGAAAGGCCAGCGATCCCGCCCCGAGGCTCGCTCTTCCTCCTGCCCGACCGGCCGGCGGACCGACCGCCAGCGCCTCCTCACACCACCCCCGACCCTCCCGCAGGAAGTCCTCGACCATCCAGAACCGGTAACAGGAGCCGGCCGCGGCCTGAGCCGCCTCGGCGTCACCGATGTCCACCGCCCATCGAATCGCCCG
>CAZCRP010000093.1:0-2268 GCA_964501055.1 uncultured Acidimicrobiaceae bacterium | reverse complement strand
AGGAGATCGAAGACCATCGCGGCATCGAGTGGGTCGATCGCACAGACGTCCTCCGCCGACTCGAGCCGAAACGTGCCCTGGAAGACCGAAAGGCGCCGGAACAGAATCCGCTCCTGTTCATCGAGGAGCTTGTAGCTCCAGTCGATGGCAGCCTCCAATGTCTGCTGACGGGGGAGGGCGATACGGCTGCCGCCGGTGAGCAGCCGGAAGCGATCATGGAGACGGGCCGCGATCTGGGCAGGGCTCATCATCCGAATTCGGGCTGCGGCGAGTTCGAGACCGAGGGGCATGCCATCGAGGCGGTGGACGATCTCGATCACCGCCGGCAGGTTTTCCGAGGTGACTCGGAACCCGGGCGACACAGCGCCCGCTCGCTCCGTGAACAGGCGCACGGCGTCATGGCGCACCGCCTCTGCCACGGAGGAGTCGGCGTCCGGCAGAGCCATCGATCTCAGCTGGAAGGGAACCTCGCCCGGCACCCCGAGGAGTTCGCGGCTGGTGGCGATCAGCTTGACGCCGGCCGCTTCGTGAAGGATTCGGTCCGAGAGGCTGGCGACTGCGTCCACGACGTGCTCACAGTTGTCGAGAATCAAGAGCTCCCGGGCGTTGCGCAGCCGATCGAACAGGGCTTCGATTTCATCTCTGTCCGCCCGATCACTCACCCCGACCGCCGCGGCGACTGCGTGCACCACCCGGGCAGGATCGGTGACCTGCGCCAATTCCACCAACCAAACCCCATCCGGGAAGCCGTCGAGCACCTCTGCCGCGAGCTGGACCGCGAGGCGGGTCTTGCCGGCGCCTCCGACACCGGTGATGGCAAGAAGTCGGGAGCCGGCGAGCAGCTTCTCGGCCTCGGAGAGCTCCTGGTCGCGGCCCACGAAGCTCGTCACCTGTGCCGGAAGGTTGTTGGAGACCGCATCCAGCGTTCGAAGGGATGTGGCGACCTTGGCTAGGGACGGATGGTTGAGTTGATAGATGGTCTCGGGCGCGGTGAGATCTCGGAGCCGGTGCCGTCCCAACTCGGTGAAGCTGGCATCGTCGAGTTGCAGCGGGCCGAGGAGGCTGTAGGCGGCGAGGCTGGCGAGTACCTGCCCTCCGTTGGCCGCTTCGAGCAGACGGGCGGCGCGGTTGACCGTTGGGCCGAAGTAGTCGCCGCCCCGTTCGTCGGCGCTGCCGGCATGCAACGACATCCGTACCGTGAACGGGAGCCCGGTCATCGCTCGCTGACCGTCCACGGCTGCGGCCACCGCGGCCGCACTCTTCGCGAAGGCGACGCCGAAGCCGTCACCGCTTGGCGAAGACGTGCCCCTGGTGAGTGTCGAACACTTCGCGCAGGCGGCGATCGTGCTCGGCTACCGCGGCACGCATCGCCGTCGGGTCGTCCTCCCACATCCGTGTCGAACCTTCGATGTCGGTGAACAGAAACGCGATCGTGCCGGACGGAGGAGAGGGCATCACCACACCGGAATCTACCCAGCGCCGTCCTGTCGGATCGGATCGGCTCGCTGTCTTCCGAGATCCCAGCGGATTCCGGTATGTCCGGAGTGCGTCACGACCGCGTCAGTCCGACGACGAGGCGGCCGCCACGACGGCAGGGGCCCCTTCCACCAGTCGGACCGACGCCCATACTCGACTTTGGATGCGTGAATCCGCGTCGCGGTCTCCTCTGCCAGCTCCCACTCGGGATCGGCGAGGAGCGCTCCGCAGGCGAGGACGCCGCCGTGTTGCACCGGCCCGGCGCCTATCAGCCCGCAGGGGAAAGTCCTCAAGCTCGTGGACTGCCGCGATGGGCCTAACGTCGCGAGCGGCCGGTCTCCGCCAGAAAAGCCTGAGGCTCTCGGGGGACGCGTAGCCGTCGCCGGTGTCACGCCGGGGAACTGTCCGACGTGAGATTCGACTCCGTCGTGCTCCTTGCTGCGAAGACCGGTCGCCACGCAATGACCAGTGCGGCCGACCACGCGAAGGGGTACCCGAAGAGCGCCACACCCTCGGGGATGCTCTCGGTCGTGGAGAACCCGTGTTGGAACAGGAGTCCGGTGGGCCCATTCCTCACGACCTCGAGCGTCCCTCCCACGACGAGGGCGAACAGCACGGCGAACCAGGCGATACGGCGTCCCTCGCGGAGCAGCGTGCGAGCGATCACGGCGAGAAGGATGCCTCTGATCGCTGCGTACACCCCTGCCATGAAGTAGTGGACGCGAGAGTGCGGGTACAACCACTCTTCGTCGATGGCAAGCACCATCGCCCATCCCGCGTGCTCCCCGAGCG
>CAZCRP010000092.1:0-9593 GCA_964501055.1 uncultured Acidimicrobiaceae bacterium | reverse complement strand
CGGTGCCGCGGCCCTCGCCGGGGTGGCGGCAGTGTCACTGCGCCTGGGGTTTCCACTGCCGGCGGTGGCGGCGCTCGTCGTACTGGCCGTGGTGATCGGGGTGGTGGCCACCGCCACGGTGTCGTTCACCACCGTGGCAGTCGTGTTCACCCTGGTGCTGCCACTGATGGCGGTCACCACCCGGATCGCCGGCGCCCTCGGCAGCGCGGACCGGCGGCGCATCCTCGCGATCCCTTGGGACGTGGGGTCGTTCTTCTCCCGCCGGTTCCATCCCTTCGCTCCCCCCACGTATCGGGATTCCGTGGAACGGGACCTGCGCCTCGTGCTGGCGCAGCTGCGCGGTTCCGCCGACCGGATCGTGCTGTCGGCCCATAGCCAGGGTTCGATCGTCGCTCTCACCGCACTCGACCCGACCCCTGCCGACGGGGTCACGCTCCTCACGCACGGGTCGCCGCTGGACACGCTCTATCGCCGTTTTTTCCCGATCTCCTTCCCGGCGAACGTCACCGAGAAGGTCGGTCCGCGGGCGTGGATCAACTTGTGGCGGCCCACCGATCCGATCGGCGGGAGGATCGCCGGCACCGACGACCGACGCATCGAGGACCTCCATCGGCGAATCCACGGCGGCTACTGGTTCGGCGACGAGCCCGAGTACGCGCGTGCCATGGCCGATCTGCTGGCGGTGGAATCTCCTCGCTGACTGCGACGTTGCCCTCCGCGTGAGCAAGTCGCAGTTCGACGCCCTGGCGGATCCGGCGAGCCTGATCGCGGTGATCGGCGCCACCGACACTCCTGGCAAGTACGGAGGGATCATCTACCGCGACCTCCGCTCCCGTGGTCACAGGGTGGTCGCCGTGAACCCGCGCCGTCAGACCGTCGCCGGCGACCCCGCCTATCCCGACCTCGCCTCGCTCCCGGAGCGGCCCGACGTCGTGAACCTGGTCGTCCCGCCTCACATCGGCGAGGAGATCGTCGAGGGATGGGCGGCCCTCGGCGGCGAGTCGGTGTGGTTCCAGCCAGGAGCATACGACAGCCGGCTGGTCCGTCGAGCCGCGGAGGCGGGAATGGACGTGGTCGAGGGCGACTGCATCATGGTGGTCAGTCGCCATCTCGCTCGGGGGTCGGCTCCGTCCCCGTCGTAGAGTGTCCTGCGACCGAAGTAGGGGGTCCGTCACATGCTCGCACCGTCAGCCGAGCTCTACGCAGGGGTCAAGGGTCTCCGGGTGGTCCGTCGCTTCCAGGATCGCCCGATCAGCGACGACGACCTCCACGCCATCTTGGAGGCCGGCCGCTGGACCGGTAGCTCCAAGAACAGCCAGCAGTGGGCGTTCGTCGTGGTGCGGGATCAGGACCAGCTCGACAGGCTGGTCGAGTGCGGCGACTTCACAGCACCGATTCGTGGCGCCGATCTGGTGATCGCTCCGGTCCGGCTTCCCGGAGGCTACGACTGGGACCTGGGACGAGTGAGCCAGAACATGATGCTGGCGGCGGCCGCCGTGGGCGTCGGATCGTGTCCGATCACGTTCCATCGTCACGACGACGCGCGGCGAGTGCTGGGCGTGCCGCCGGACCACGGATGCCAGTGGGCGATGGCGATGGGCTACCCGGATGCGGATGCGGAGCGGGAGTTGCGCGCCAAGAGTCGGCTCAGCGGGCGGAAACCGCTGGCGGAGCTGGTGTTCCACGACCGATACCGCTGACCCTGGCCCGCACCGCACGATCGATGAGCCAGGCGATGCAGATCAACTGCACCCAGTCGCCGAAGCGGGCGTAGAGAGTGGGAGGCGCGGTTCGGAAGCGAACCGTCCCGGCGATCGACGTGACCTCCGCCAGCCCGGTGCGTTCCCCCACCACCCCGCCCTGGGTGATGAACGTGGACCGGCCGGTCACCGAGCTGTGCACGACATCGACTCCCAGCTCCGCTGCCCGCATCCGGGTGATGCCGATCAACTGGTCGCTGGCGACCGAGTACGGATAGCTCGCCTGGCTGGTGGCCACCACCAGCAGCCCGGCGCCCTCCCTCACGTGCTCCCGGGCGTATCGGGCGAAGGACGACTCGAAGGAGATGACCGACCCGAACTGCAGATCGTCGACGTCGAAGAGCATCGGACCATCACCTCGGATCATGTCCCGGGGGACGCGACTCAGATCCGGGATCCACCCGAAGAGCGGACGGGCCGGCACATACTCGCCGAAGGGAACCGGGTGGCGCTTGCGGTACTCGCCCACCATCTCGCCCTGCCGATCCCATACGACGTTGGCGTTGATCCACTCGCTGTCCGAGACGGGCCGATCCCCCCCGGCCAGGAGCACCGCCCCGATTCGCCTCGCCTGGTTGGCGATCGCCTCGCCCACGTCAGGGTCGAGTATCGGATCGACGTTGAATCCGGTCGACCCTTCGGGCCACACCACGAGATCGGCTGTGCCCGGCTCGATCCGGGAAGTGAGCTCGAGCTGGGCGGCATAGGTCGCAGCCCGCTCGCCGGGGCACCGCTCACCCGGGCACGGCGATGAGCCCTGGACGATGACGACGTCGATCTCTGGCCCGTCCGGGCCCGGTGCCCACACCGCCCCCGCGACACCCAGCAGCGCGACCACCGCGTACGGCACCAACACCCGCCGGTCGGTCGACCGCGTGGTGATCGCCCACGCGGTGCCGGCGGCCGCCAGCGCCAGAACCACCGACCACCCGGAAGTCCCGATCCATTGGGCCGCGCCCCGCAGCGCGGCGTACTCGCCTACCGGGTAGCCGGCCATCCCCCACGAGAAGCCGCCGAGTGGGGCGCGCTCGCGCACGAACTCCATGGCTCCCCAACCGGCCGCGGCGGTCAACGTCCAGTCGATCGGGGGGAGGCGCCGGGCGGCGTACAGCAGCCGGGCATACAGCAACGGGAAGAGGGCCTGCACGACAGCGAGCGGGAGGAGTGCGATGATCCCCAACTCGGCGAGCCACGGGAAGAGGAAGCAGAAAAAGACCAGTCCGAACGCACCGCCGGCCAGCCAGGCGTGAGACGGACGGGAAGCCCATCGGATCGCGACCAGGAAGCCGACCAGGGCCGGAATCGTGAGAAAGGCGTAGCCGGTGGGCGGAAAGGCCAGGACGAGGACGTACCCCGCAGCCGCCGCGAGGAGGGTGGATCGCACGAGGGGATCGTAGGAGCGGGGTAGCCGGTAGCGTCCCCGGCGTGTTCAGCGATCGCGAGCTCGCGCACGAGTGCGCCCGTCGGGCGGCGCCCCTCATCGTGGAGGGCTTCGAGTCCGACAGGAGCGTCGACTACAAGGGGTCGGTGGATCCGGTGACCGCCGTCGATCGAGCGGCGGAACACGTCATCCGCTCGCTGCTCGCGGACCACCGCCCTGCCGACTCGATCCTCGGCGAAGAGGAAGGGGGAACAGGATGGAGCACCGGCCGCGTGTGGATCGTCGATCCGCTCGACGGGACGGTGAATTTCGTCCACCGGCTCCCGCTGGTGGCAGTGTCGGTGGCGCTGTGGGAGGACGGATCGCCGGTGGTGGGTGTGGTCCACGATGTGTTCCGGAACGAGACATTCGCCGCCGAGAGCGGCGTCGGCGCCACCTTGAACGGACGACCGATCGGCCCATCACGGGTCGCGGACCCTGCCGCGGCGCTGATCGCCACGGGCTTTCCCTACGACCGCCAGTTGCGGGCGGCGGAGCTGGCGACGGTGCTGGGAAGGGTCCTCTCCCGGGTCCAGGGCATTCGCCGGCTGGGGTCGGCGGCTCTCGACCTCTGCTACGTGGCGTGCGGGCGGTTCGACGGCTACTGGGAGGAGGGCCTGCAACCCTGGGACGCCGCCGCGGCCACGCTGGTGGTGACCGAGGCGGGGGGACGCGTCACGGATGTCACCGGCGCCGGGCACCAGCTCGACTCGGCCACCATCCTGGCCACCAATGGACTCGTCCACGAGCAGCTGCGCGCGATCGTGGCGGGCCGGCCATGACGACGGTCCACGCCGGGAGGATCCACGGCTGGCCGGGAGCGGGCAGCATCCGCCTCGAGGGATCCCGCATCGCCGAGATCACGGCACGGACGGATCCGGGGGTGGGGGTGCAGGCGGATCGCCAGATCCTGCCGGGCCTGCGGGACTCCCACCTCCACCCGGCGGGACTCGCCGTGGCGGGACAGCAACTGGATGTCTCCGAACAACGGTCGCTGCGAGAGATCCGTGACGCGATCGCCGGCCGCAGCGCCGAACTGGACGCTCGGCTCACCCTCGTCGCCACCGGCCTCGACGAGGAACGCCTCGCCGAGGGACGCCTGCCCACCAGATGGGACCTCGACCGCGCGGCGGATGACCGCCCGGTGCTCGTCTACCGCCAGTGCTCCCACGTGGCGGTCGCCAACTCGGCCGCCCTCCGCACGGCCGGGGTAGGGGACGACACGGCCGACCCGACAGGCGGTCGACTCGTGCGAGACGGCGGCGGCCGCCTGACAGGGATCCTCGAAGAGTCGGCGATCGGGCTGGTATCGGGACAGCTGGCGGCAGGGACGGCTGACCCCGACGCCCGCACCGTCAGCGCGGTGCTCCATCGCCTCCGCCGCCTGGGCGTGGTCGCGGTCGATGCGATGGTCTCCGCCGGCCCTTCGATGTGGTGCACCGGACACGACGAGTTGGCCGTCATTGCGTCGTTGGGCGACAGCAGTCCGATCCGCATGGACGTGTTCGTGATCGCCGACCGGACACAAGACTTGCGCGCGGCGGCCGCGAGCCTCGGGTCGGCAGGGCCGCAGGTGCGGTTCGCCGGCTGGAAGGGCTTTGCCGACGGGGCACTGGGCGGACGCACTGCCGCCCTGCGCCATCCCTACGCCGATGACCCCACTACCAGCGGACTCGACTGCTTCTCGGGGTCGCATTTCTCGTCGATGACCGCGACCGCGCTGGAGCTAGGAGGAACGGCGGCGATCCACGCCATCGGCGATCTCGCCCTGGAGCGGGCACTCTCGCTGGCCGAGCAGTTCGGACCCGGGACGGTCAGGGTCGAGCACGCCTCGGTGGCGGATCCCGACCAGATCGGCCGGATGGCGGCAGCCGGAGTGATCGCCTCGATCCAGCCTTCCTTCGTGGCCTCCGACGGTGCGTGGATCGGGCGCCGCCTCGGCTCGGATCGGACGTCATGGGCGTACCCGTTTCGGTCCATGCATGCTGCCGGCGTGACCCTGCGGGGCGGCTCGGACGCGCCCATCGAGTCCCCTGACCCTCTGATCGGCATCCGCGACGCCACGGGCGAACGCGACGAAGCGCTGGGCTTCGAAGTGGCCGTCGACATGTACGCGGCGGCCCCGCTGGTCGCGGGGGGACCGGCCACGTTCGTGGTGGCGGAGGGCGGATCCGACGAGCACGGCGGGATGGCGGTGACCGAGGTCTGGATCGACGGGAGACGGATGGAGTGACCCCGATTCGCATATAGGGTCTCCGGCCATGATTTTCGACTACACGACCATCACGCCGGAAGCAATCGGGCGGATGGTGGACGACACGATCGCCGCCGCCCAGGAGGTGATCGCCACCGTGGTGCGCGCCGAGCCGACATGGGAGACGACGATCGCCCCTCTGGACGAAATCGCCGATCTCATGCTGCACGCCTACGGGCGGACAGCCTTCATGGGATACGTCCACCCTGACCAGGCCACGCGGGAGGCGGGATCGGCGGCCGAGGAACGGATCGAGAAGTTCGGCATCGAACTCGCCTTCCGGCGCGACCTGTATGAAGTGGTCGCCCAGTTCGCGGCGACGCCGGAGGCAGCGACACTGGGGCCGATCGAGGCGCGGCTCCTCGAGTTCGTGCTCCGCGACTTCCGCCGGGCCGGTCACGAGCTGGGATCCGCCGCGCGGGATCGTCTCCAGGTGTTGTCGAACCGGCTGGTGGAGCTCGGCGTGGCATTCGAGCGGAATCTGGCGGAGCACGACGACGGAATCGTGGTGAGCAGGAACGATCTCGAGGGTCTTCCCGATGCATACGTCGAGACACTCGACGAGGGCCCCGAACCCGGGACGTTTCGGGTCACGATGGCCTATCCGCACGTCATCCCGTTTCTCGACGGAAGCCCGCGCCGGGACCTACGACGCCAGCTCTCGTTCAAGTTCAACACGCGGGCGGTGGAGGGAAACCGGCCCCTACTGGAAGAAGCGGTCGCCATCCGCAAGGAGATCGCCGACCTCTTCGGCCTGCCGTCCTGGGCGCACCGCGTCCTCGAGGACCGCATGGCCGGGAATCCGGAGACAGTCGGCCGTTTCTATGCCCAGCTGCAGGGGCCGCTGACCGAAGCCGCCGAGTTCGAGCTCCGTCGCATGAGCGAACTGCTCGCCGCGGACACCGGTGAGACCCAGCTCATGCCTTACGATCTGCGGTACTACGACACCTCGATTCGGCGGACCGAGTACGGCGTCGATCAGCATGAGGTGGCCGAGTACTTCCCCCTCGACTCGGTGCTCGAGGGGCTGTTCGACCTCACCGGGGAGGTGTTCGGACTTCGCTACGAGGAACTCGACGTCGAAGTGTGGCATCCCGACGTGCGGACCTTCGCGATCCGCGACGCCGGCGACGGCCGCCTCATCTCACACTTCTCGATGGACTTGTTCCCGCGGACCTCGAAGTACGGTCATGCTGCCGCGTTTCCGCTCGTGGCTGGGCGCCGGCTCGCCGACGGCACGTATCAGCGCCCGTATGCCGCCATCGTCGCCAACTTCACCAAGCCGACCCCCACGCGACCGAGTCTGCTCCAGCACAGCGAAGTGGAGACGTTCTTCCACGAGTTCGGCCACATTCTCCACCAGACTCTGACCACGTCGCCATATGTGCGGTTCTCCGGCACGAACGTCGAGCGGGACTTCGTGGAGGCGCCGTCGCAGATCATGCAACATTGGACCTGGCGAGCCGATGTGCTCTCCAGGTTCGCCCGCCACCACGAGACCGGCGATCCGATACCGACCCGGCTGGTCGACCAGCTCGTGGCGGCCCGGCAGCTCAACGTGGCGCTCGACAACCTTCGCCAGATGAGTGTCGGGATGCTCGACCAGGAGTTGCACGGCCCGGCGGAGACCAAGGATCTTGACGCCATCCTGCGGACGACCTGGGAAGTGACCATGTTCCCGTTCCACGAAGGGACCTTCTTCCCGGCCTCGTTCGGCCACCTGTTCGGCTACGACGCCGGGTACTACGGCTACATGTGGTCCGAGGTGTACGGCGACGACATGTTCTCCCGTTTCGAGGACGAGGGTGTGCTGTCGCCTGCCGTCGGGGCGGCATACCGCCAGGAGATCCTCGAACCGGGAGGCATCCGGCCGGCTATGGAGCACCTACGCGCCTTCCTGGGCCGTGATCCCGACATCACCGCCTTCCTACGCAAGCTCGGCGTGGTGGAACGGGCTTGAGGTTTCCCTGACTTCATGTTTATCGGGTCTTTAGGGCGGGAACCGTACGGTGACGACCGGCGTCTCATCCAGGTGAGCGACCCGCTCCGAATAGGTCATGACACGTTTGCCCGGCCCCCGGTATGAGGGAACAAACGACCGGGTAGGCGTGTTGGAGCGGTCGAGGCTTCTCGAGAAAGGGGCCCCATATGACGGACATCATGAAGGGCGCATCCATCAAGGGTGTGACCCGTCCCTCGAAGGACTTCGGCGGGGGCAGGGTGTGCAACAAGAGCGACTGTGACACCAAACTGTCCCGCTACAACAGACGCGAATTCTGTTTCGCCCACGCCCCGGTCAAATATCCGCGGGTACGGGGCAGGATCCTTCCCGAAGGCGTGTGAGTTCGCTCCCGCCGGCCAAGCCGGCGGTTCAACCAGATCTGGCATCGCACAACCGGTTCTCTCCTCCTCCCAACCGGTGATGCCAACCCGACGGGGTCCCGACACCGGGACCCCGTTGTGCGTCCTGTGATCGATGGTCGATTCGCACCCCACCCCCGGTGGGGTAGCATGGGGCCATGAAGCCGGAGCACAAGCTGTCGTCGCTCAACCGTCTGAAGACGGTGCGCGGTCATCTCGACGCCGTGATCGGCATGGTCGAGGACGAGCGCTACTGCCCCGAGGTGATGAAGCAGGTCTCCGCCCTCCAGGGCTCGCTGGAGCGGGTCAACCGCCTCCTGCTGCAGAACCATCTCGAAACGTGCGTGTCCCATGCCGTCGCCGAGGGCCGAGGGGCGGAGATCGTCGACGAATTGATGGAAACCCTGAAATACACGGCGGCCGTCACCGGACCCGCCCCGCACACCGAGGAGCACCTCACATGACCACCACGACCCTCGCCGTCCCCACCATCTCCTGCGGACACTGCAAGTCCAGCATCGAGGGGGCGGTCGCCGCCCTCCCCGGCATCAGCCGCGTCGACGTCGCGATCGAGGACAAGCGGGTGGCAGTCGACTTCGAAGAAGACGCCGTCACGCTCGACACGATCATCGAGACGATCGAGTCCCAGGGGTACGACGTCACTCGATGACCGATGTCCGCTCCCCCACCGCGGTCACCTTTGACGTCGAGGGGATGACCTGCGCGGCGTGCGCCGCACGCGTCGAACGCGTCCTGTCCCGGCATGAGGGCGTCGACACGGCCGTCGTGAACTTCGCCACCGGGCGCGCCCAGGTACGACTCGCCGATCCCACCGATCTCGAGCCGCTCAGACAGGCGGTCGACCGGATCGGCTACTCGATCACTCCCGCCGCGGCAGTGGACTCGCTCCCCAACCTGCGCAAGCAATGGCAGGACGAGCGCGACCAGTGGCGCCGGTTCCGCGTCGCGGCGGTGCTGTCGGCCGCCGTGATGGTGCTGGCCATGGCCGTACCGGATGCGACGTGGAACACCGTCGCCCAGGCGATCCTGACGGCGCCGGTCGTGTTGTGGATCGGCGCGCAGTTCCACCGCGTCGCCTTCAAGCAACTCCGCCACTTCGACGCCTCGATGGACTCCCTCATCTCACTGGGGACGCTGAGCGCGTTCGGATACTCGGTGTGGGCGATCACCCGCGGGATGCATCCGTACTTCGAGACGGGTGCGATGATCGTCACGCTCATCACGCTCGGTCGGGCGTTCGAAGCGCGCGCCAGGGGCCGCGCCACCAACGCCATCCGCAGCCTGCTCGAACTGGGAGCGGACCGGGCCACGCTGTTGGTTCCGAACGGGACGAAGGTGATCCCGGCACGCGACGTGATCCCGGGTGATCGAATGGTCGTGGACCCAGGGGCCAAGATCCCCACCGACGGCGTCATCGTGCAGGGCGAGAGCAGCTTGGACGAGTCCATGCTGACCGGGGAATCGCGTCCGGTCGACAAGGGGGTCGGTGACGACGTCTTCGGAGCCACCGTCAACCAGCAGCGGCGACTGATCGTCGAAGCGGTGCGAGTCGGCAGCGACACCGTGCTCGCCCAGATCGTGAAGATGGTGGAAGACGCCCAGGCCACCAAGGCACCGGTGCAGCGACTCGTCGACCGGATCTCGGCGGTGTTCGTGCCCATCGTGATCGTCATCGCGGCGGTGACGGTGGGGGTGTGGCTCACGATCGGCGCGCCGGCCGAGGACGCCGTCCGGGCCGGCATCGCCGTGCTGATCATCGCCTGTCCGTGCGCGCTCG
>CAZCRP010000091.1:0-9676 GCA_964501055.1 uncultured Acidimicrobiaceae bacterium | reverse complement strand
AGTTCCACGCGTAAGCTGGCGGTCAGCCCGGGATCCGAGTTCCTGGCCATGTGGGGCGACGACGGTCGGGTACGTGTGTTGGATCTCGATGACGGCGCCGAGGTCATGGTTCTGACCGGACACCAGGCGGGTGTCTACGACCTTGGATTCGTCCCAGCTGGGGATCGGCTCGTGAGCGTGGGCAACGACGGGGAAGCCCGGGTCTGGGACATCACCCCGGGCGGATCACCCGGGTTGGGTGCGATCGAGATCGGCTCCGGCAGGCCGTTCATCGTGGAGTTCTCTCCCGAGGGAGACGAGGTCGGGGTTTCCACCTGGGAGGGGACTTTCGGGCGGTATGGTGCCGCCAGCGGTCAGCTCCTGGCTTCACTGGATGGGTTCATGTCCGACCAAGTCGTGAACCCGGTGATCAGCCCGAGTTGGGAATTCATTGCTGCGGTCACCGCGGACGGAGTAGCCGGCATCTGGGACGGGGGAGTCCCCGACGCGCCATCCGTTCTTCTCCCCTCCTGCACAAACCCACGGGCGATTTCTCCGGATGGGTCGGCCGTCGTGCTCGATGCCGGCTACCTCTGCCTCCCGGGGCAAGCGCCGCCAGGCTCCGAACTGCGCAGCCGAGTCATCGACCTCGACTCCGGCAGGGAGCTACTCGACCTCGGTGAGCGCATCGTCTTCCGGGCCGCCTTCAATCCACGTGGGGCATTCGAGCCGGGGCGCTATCTGGCCGTCAATGTCTTCACGGAGGTGCTCGAGGTCTACGACATGGTCACGCGCGAGCTGCTGGCAAGCCTCGAAGTGCTGCCCACCATGATCCGCTTCGACGGTACCGGGCGCTACCTGGCCTCGGGCACCCTCGATGGCCGCGCGATGGTTCTCGATGTCGCCGCCATCGTGGAAGGCGCGGCGGTCGAGGATGCACTGGTGATGGACACGACAGTGGCCACCGGCGGCGTTCCCGGGATCGCCCTCACCGCGGAAGGAGTCCTCGCCACCTCCGCCTTTGATTCGCCTTTCATCCGTTTGTGGCACATCCACACCGGAGAGCTCCTCGCCGAGCTTCGAACCGGCCTCGACGGATCGTCGCCGCCCCAACTCAATTTCAGCCCGGACGGAAGCTACCTGTTGTATCCGGATGCAGGAAACGTGCTGCGTAAGTTCTATCTCGACACCGACCAGATGATGGACTTGGCTCGCAGCCGGGTCACCCGCCCGCTCACTGAGGATGAGTGCCGCCGCTTTCTCGACCCGACGATCTGCGGCTAACGGGAACCAATCGGACGCCTCGAGAAGAGTGGACATCCCTTTTGCGCGCCCCGGCGACTCGAACACCCGACCTCGATCGGTGTAGTTCCAATGTTCGGAGACGCGAACCGGGCCCCACCGCAAGCGGTAGAGCCCGGCTCGGTTGGTGGGGGCCAGTTGGCCTCAGGTGACTGGCGTGCTCAACTCGGCCTCCAGCTTGGCCACCGCGTCGCTGTAATTGAGTCCCGGATGGAGTTGCAGCCATCCGACGAACGCGAACAGCCCCGAGAACACGGCCACGAAGGCCGTCACCATCGCGGGCATCGACGTTGTGTAGCCGTCGGGTGTGATACCCGTGTTGAAGGCTGTCACCACCGCGGCGATCGCATTGACCGCAGCCAAAGCGATCAGGATGGGGACCGCCCTGGCCGGCACCGGAAGACCAAACTGGGCGGTATCCGTCGCTCGACGCAGGGAGTCGAGACTGAGGATTCGGCCACCGTCGAGCGCGATGACCACCACCAACATGCCGAGCACGAACGGGATCAGGCGGGTCATTCCGAGCATCATGAGTCCACCGAGGTAGGCGACACCCACCAGGCCGGCGATGCGGGTGCGATAGCCGATGATGAGCGCGGCACCGACGAGCAGTTGGATTGCACCGAACACGACCACCCAGAACCCCATGGCAGGGAGGATCAGCGTGTCGACGATGGAACCCACCAGCGACCAGTGGTTTTCGGAGATCGTGGTGAACACCGCACTCTGCGCCTCACTGTCTGCGAAGCCGGGCATGGCGTTCACCCCCGGACTCACTCGCGCCCAGATCTCATGCAGGAATTTGTATCCGACGAAGATCCGAAGCGCGGCAGTCAGTGCAGCAAGCCGATCGCCGTACCGTGCGGCCGCGACCAGTCCGACGACGATGAGCCCTGCGATAGCGGCGAGATCCATGGCAACGAACACGAACCGCCCTGTCGTCCGGCTCCCCATGGTGAGGAAAAAGAACGCTGCCATCAGACCGAATCCGGCGACGAATCCGGGGATGTAGCTCCGCTTGAACACGGGCAATTCGATGAGCCACCGCACCGCGTTGGCTGCCCCGCTCTTCGTCGTCCGGATCCGACCCAAGATCCACCCGTCCAGTCCGTAGTAGTGACCGGCACCGGACACGAGCACGAAGAGGTGCAACACCGCAAAGAACGGTGGAATGCGGCTGTTGCCCAACATCATGATGTTGACATCCATCACGAGCGCGATCAGCGCCAGCGGACGTACCGCGAATCCGACTACGAACGCCACCCCGAACAGGACCTGAATGGCGATGGTGAGATAGGAGAACATCTCGGCGTTGGGGATGATGATCGAATCGAAGACCCAGGCAGCCCACGAATATGTCCCATCGGCGATCGCAGATGCTGCGGAGTCTCGGACCGCCTCACCCGCCTCCGGGCCCATCCAACGCGGATTCGGGCCCGACTCGAACCCACCGATCTTCCAGTTGTGGCCAACCGTGACCTCGATCAGCCACATGATCCCCAAGAAGACGCGGGCGAAGGCAATCGCCGACGCCTTCACCGCTTCCTGGGGCAGCTGAAGTGGCCCGCTCTCTCGTAGCGCATTCATCGCGTTCTCCCTCGGTGAGTGATCTGTCAATCTTCACCTCCTCGACACGAACCGAGTAGGGCCGATTGGCACACGATCCTGCAGCAATCGACCCGAGAGTCTCTCGCCATAGCCGCGCTTCGTCCCCCGCTTCCCGGATGCCGGAGATCGCCTTCGACCCATCGCCCGTTGAGTCGGGCACCCGGCGTGTTACCAGCGGTCGGAAGACGACGACCTGGTCTCATCCTCGACGCCCTCCCCGTAGGTGCACGGTCGAACTGCTGCCTCAGCTGCGGTTGCCGCACATGCGTCGCCACGCCCCGACGTGTTGGCCACCGCTCGAGCGCCCTGTCAGGTGGTCAGCTGCCGACGCGCTCCAGAAAGTCGTGGAAGGCCGCCTGGAACTCCTGAGGATGGTCGATGTGCGGGCCGTGTCCGGCGTTCTCGATCACGACCTGCGTGGTGTCTCCGCCGTTGGTCCCGTACTTCTCGACGAACCAGCGCATCTGACTCACCATCGGCTGGATGGGATAGACGTCCTCACCCGGGTAGTCGGGGATCATGCCCAGTTTGCCCAGGTTCCCCATGTCGTACAGGGAGGCGTCGGAGACGACCAGGTCGTCGGTCCCCTGCACCCAGAGCAGCGGTGGCTTTGGGTCCACGTCGGCCAGGGCGAGGATGTTGGAGTACTTTCCGGACAGGGCGTTGTTGACGCCGCGCGTGCCTGGTGCGAAGCCGGGCCAGTAATCGGAACCTGCCAGATCACCGGGAAGGTTGTCCTCGCCGATGACACATTTGAGCAATTCCTCCACGAAGGCGTCCTCCCTGTCGGTCTCCACCCTGTAGCCCTGCTTCCAATAGAAGGCGTTCATGAACACCCGGGGAGACATGTCACTCTCCGAGCTCCGATCTTCATCTCGGATCCTGTCCAGCACTTCCTGGGGGACGATGGCGGCACCGGTACCGGAGTAGTCCTCGTTGATCGGGGCGCCCTCCAGGCCGGCGGTACCCCCGAAACCGTGCGGCGGAACGGAGTCGACGAGGGTGATCGAACGTACCCGTGTCGGATGATCCAAGGCGTACTGCATCGCGACCAATCCGCCGGTCGACCACCCGACCAGGTGGGTCGCTTCGATGTCGAGGGCGTCCATCAGGGCGTCCAGATCGTCTGCGAAGTCCCCCATTCCTCGGGTGGCATCCACCGGCTTGGGCTCGGTGCCACCGAAGCTGCGCAGGTCGACTGCAATCCCTTTGAATCCGTCGGGAAGGGTTGCCAGCGTCTCGTCCCAGAACAGGGAGGAGGCGATGTTGCCGTGGAGGAAAATCACAGGCTGACCGTCGCCTTCGGTGGCCAGACAGTGCACCCGGAGACGGCTGGTGTCGACGTGGTGGGAGCTGACGTTGTCGGGCAGTGAGTAGGTCACTGATCCTCCTTGTTCTCGTGGGGTTGGATGATTTGGCGGATGGCGTCGCCGTCCGCCAGCACGTCGAATGCGGTGTTGATCTCGTCGAGCGGTCGGGTGTTGGTGTGAAGTCGTTCGAGGGGGAGCTTCCCGCTGCGCCAGAGATCGACCAATCTGGGGATGTCACGTCCAGGCGAGGCGTCCCCCATGTAGGAGCCGAGGAGACGTTTCCCGGATCCGGCAAAGGACAATGCCGGCGTCTCCAGCTTGGCGTCGGGGTGGGGGAGGCCGACGGCAACGGTGGTCCCACCGCGTCTGGTCGCTTCGAGCGCGGTGGCGAGAACCGCGGCGTGGCCGGCGGCTTCGACACCGAGGTCCACCCCGCCGGCTGTCGTGCGGCGGATTGCCTCGATCGCCTCGTCGGGCCCGAAGGCGGCATCGGCTCCTATCTCGATTGCGAGATCGCGCTTCGCCTCGATCGGGTCTATGACGATGACGGGGTTGAGACCTGCGACTACCGCCGCCATGACCGCCGCCAGACCCACTCCACCGAGCCCGAAGATGGCTGCGGACTGACCAGGCCGAGCCCCTGCGGTGTTGACGACCGCGCCATAACCGGTGAGGACGGCGCAGCCGAGCAAGGCGGCGATGGGAAGGGGAATGTCTGCGGGGATGACCACAGCCGAGCCACGGTCGACCACGGCATACTCGGCGAACGCCGAGATGCCGAGGTGGTGGTGCAAGGCTTCCCCGTCGCGGTGAAGACGTCGGCCGCCACGGAGCATGGCCCCTGCTTGGTTGGTCACCGCGGCTCGTCGACACAGGGCGGGGCGTCCGGTTTGGCACTCGGCGCACAGACCGCACGACGGAACGAAGGTGAGCACAACGTGGTCACCTTCGTCGGCGCCGACGACGCCTTCGCCCACCTCCTCGATGATCCCGGCGGCCTCGTGGCCCAGGGCCATTGGTGTGGGGCGCGGCCTGGTCCCGTCGACCACCGACAGATCGGAGTGGCACACTCCGGCAGCCAGGACCCTCACCAGCAGCTCCCCGGGTCCGGGCGGATCGAGCTCCACCGGCACGACCGAGAGGGGAGCGGTGTGCGCATAGGGACGCTGTCTGCCGATCTCGGTGAGTACGGCCGCTCGCAGCCTCATTGGCTCTCCCCGGGCGCGAGTCCGCGGCGCAGAAGTCTGTACAGATCTGCCCGCACGTCTTCGGGGACGACGCCGCCTCCGGTCCACTCGGCCCAGCGCATCCCCAGGAAATAGCCGGCGCCCATGTAGACGAAGGCGACCACCTCCGGGTCGAGTTCGATGTCGATCTCACCGCGTACCTGAGCCTTCTGGACTCCCCGCACGTAGCCCCTGGCCAGCCTCTCGTAGTACTCCCTGAAGGCCTCGGGGGCGACGAACTCCGCTTCGCGGACCACCCGATAGACACCGGGCCGCTTCGACATGAGATCGAAGAAGGCATCGAAGCCGGCGCGCTCCACTTCGGCCTGACTGCCTGCGGCGACGGCGATGGCATCGCGCATGACAGTCCGGACGTCGTCGTTGATCGCCCTGAGCACGGCGAGGAGGATGTCCTTTTTCGAATCGAAGTGTCGGTAGAAGCTGCCCGTGGCCAGACCGGCCCGGGCAGCTATCTCGGCGACACCGGCCTCGTGATAGGACTTCTCGGCGAACAACGCCTCGGCGGCGATCAGCAGGTCCTGACGCTGAGGGTCACCCATGATCGATGTTCCGCCAGAAAGTCACCAGAGTCTCGTTGAATCTCTCCGGCTCTTCGATCGGGATCAGGTGCCCGGCATCCTCGAAGACGACGAGCCGGGCGTCGGGGATGGCCTCGGCGAGCAGCCAGCCGTTGTCAATGGGGACGACGCGGTCGGCGCCACCGTGGACGATCAGGGTCGGCACATCAATGGCCGCGGTATCGGCGCCGTCCTCGAGAAACGACTCACAGGCGGCGAACTGAGCCTGCCAGCTCTCCGGGGGGGTCGGGTACCTCAGCCTCGATTGCAGGAGGTTTTCGTAACGGTCGGGATGCTGGTCGGTCCATCCCGGGCGGAAAGAGATGGGCATTGTCGCCCTGGCGTATTCGTCGGGTGGACGGTGCGACTCTGCGAGCCATCCTGTCCTGGTTTCCTCCGGCACCGGCTCGTGACCGGGCCCGCCACAGCTGGTGGAGACCAGGCTCAAGGAACGGACTAGTTCGGGACGATCAGCGGCGAGGGTCAGGGCCAGGTAGCCGCCCATGGAGTGGCCCACCACATGGGCCGGCCCCTCTCTGGCCTCGATGACCCGGGCTATGTCGGAGGCCATGTCTTCGATGCGGTAGGGCTCCAGCGGCTTGGGCGATCGACCAGCACCGCGGGGATCGATCTTGAGGAGGCGGTAGGCGGTTGCCAGCGGGTCCTGTGACTGCCAGAACCACGACGCATAACCCAGCCCGGGGATCAGCACCACCGGATCACCCGTACCGACTTCGCTGACGTAGAGATCGACAACCACCCGCCCAACCCTAGTGAATTGCAATTCAGCCATGTGCCGGAAAGGTCCTTATTTACACGAGATACTGTTGTGAATGATTATTCAGAGAGAGTCGGAAGTTGATGTGGCGGTGGGACTGTCACGCGGCGCCTGAGAGCCGGCTTCACGGACCCGCGGTCGAAACGATGACGTCAGGCAACCCCCTGAGCGGTACCCGTCCCGCGTCACAGCAGCTGGCTGCAACCCCAAAGGCCGTCCAGGCCCACCTCGACCACACTCATCCATCGCGGTGATCCTGCCCATCATCTCCGTCTGCGACGTGGTGCGGCGGGTCCCTGCAGATGGTTAGACAGTGACCGGCATCCACCGACCTGCAAGCATGCTGGGATGACCGATGCCAAGAACACGCTGCAGCGCTACTTGCAGGTCGGGCGGGACTCGATGCTCTGGAAGCTCGACGGTCTTTCCGAGTACGACATGCGCCGCCCGCTCGTCCCCACCGGCACCAACTTGCTCGGTCTGGTGAAGCACCTGGCCGGCGTCGAGCTCGGCTACTTCGGCGACAGCTTCGGTCGCCCCCACACCGAGCCGCTCGCTTGGTGGGACGACGATGCAGAGCCCAACGCCGACATGTGGGCGACGAGCGATGAGTCGTCCGAGGACATCGTCGCCCTGTATCGCCGCGCCTGGGCACACTCTGATGCCACGATCGAATCGCTGTCCCTGGACGACACCGGAACGGTGGCGTGGTGGCCGGAGGAACGGCGGCACCCCACCCTGCAACTCGTCCTGGTTCATGTCGTCACCGAGACCCATCGGCATGCAGGCCACGCCGACATCGTCCGCGAGCTGATCGACGGGGCCATCGGCCACCGTCCTGGCGTCAGCAACCTCCCCGACGTGGACGCGGCGTGGTGGTACACATACCGGGAGCGGGTGGAGCAGAGCGCCCGGTTCTTCCTCGCCACGTGAGCGGTGGCTTCACTGATCGTGGCGCCGACCGCATGTGTTCTCCGGTCGGTGACAACCTCACCTGATAGCTTGGGGCTCAGAGACGGGCCAGGCCCCGCTTGAAACCCCCGCGATCTCGCGAACACAAGGCGTCGACGCGTTGACAGCCTCGGCTCGTGTCGCATCACGAGAGGCGCGGGAACGCCGAGCTCCCGCGCCTCTTCGGCTACCTGGTTGGTGATGGTCAGTACTGGATCGCCTCGACCTCTTCGAAGATCTCGATCCGCGGCTGGCTCGTGACGCCGGCCCGATGCATGGCCTCCTTGAGGTCCGGGTTGTCGACGAACGCCCGGGCAGCCTCGGTCGTCTCGAAGCCGGCGACGACCGTTATGTTGTTGGGGTCGTCGACGTTGCGATTGATGCGGTGGAACAGCGCACCACCCTTGGCTGGCGGGAGTTCGTCGAAGACGGACTTCCAGCGGTCGTAGTCCTCGACATCGTGGTTGATAGCGAGCATCTGCATGGTTTCTCCTCTCCTGACCCGTGACCGGGTCGTGCTCGTGTGCAGCGGCGGTGTTGCCGCTTCAGCCGGAGAACAATTCCTCACGCAGGAACTGTTCGATGCCGCGTGGCCGGAACCCGGTCAGCGTCTCGGTGATCGGCTGCGGGTCGCCGAGATAGGTGGTCGCCTGGAAGTAGTCGAAGAGCTCGGCATAGGCGTCCTTGTGCGCCTCGGACAGCGGGAACGCCGCCGCATACTCCCGGCTCGATACCGGCGCTCGGTGGTAGGCGACCGGTCGGTCGAGCACCGACGTGGCGGCTTCGGCGATCTGATCGCCGGTGATCCCGCCCGGGATGTGAATGTCAAATCCGCGGTTGGCCGGTCCCCGGTCGATGAACGCCACCGCGGCGGAGACGATGTCCTCGACGTCGGTCGCGGCCCACACCATGTCCCCGGACCATGGCATGCTCACCACACCCTGCTCGAGGTAGTCGCGAGCTGCCCAGAGGTTCTGAAGGAACCACGCCGGCCGCAGAACGGTGTACCCGACACCCGACTCGGCCAGGTGCTGCTCGATCGGCGTCTTGTTGTCGAGGATCCGTGCCCCGGTGTCGCCCCGATCGGCCCGGACAGCGGTGTGCATGACGATGTGCGTCACGTCGTGCTTCAGGGCGGCGTCGACGACGTTGTCGGCCACGGCGCGCTCGTTGGCGAAGAGATCGTGGCCTCCGAGTATCGGCGTGAGATAGACCACCTCGGCTCCCTCGAGGGCGTCGAGCGCCTGCTCGGGATCGGTCAGATCCGCTGCGACGGCCTCGACGCCGCTGTCCCACTCCCCAGGGTTCCGGCAGATCGCCCGGACCTGCCTGCCGTGTGCCGCCAGGCGCCGCGCCAGCCGCCCACCGATCGTTCCGGTTGCCCCGATGACTGCAATGGTTCCCATGTCCACCCTCTCTGCCTTCGTGTCTCGATCTTCGAAGTCACAACAGCTATCATCTTCCTCGTTCGTACTATCTCATCACAGATAATACGAAAACTGATGATACGAATGCGAACTATATAGGAGAGAGGCCGATGAGTCAACCCCCCAGTCGCCGCGGCCGCAACGACCCACAACTCCTCGCCTGGCGCTCGTTGATGGAACTCCACATGCAGCTCACGTCACTGTTCGACACCGAATTCCAGGAGCAGTGCGACATCGACCTGTCGACATACGACACGCTGCTTCACGTCTATGAGGCGGGCCCCGAGGGGATCCGCATGACGGACCTCTCCAAGCGACTGGTGGTCAGCAAGTCGGGGCTCACGACCGTGATCGACCGTCTCGAGAAGCGGGGCCTACTGCGACGGGTCCCCGACGCCGCCGACCGGCGAGCGATCCGCGTCGCCATCACCGACGAGGGATACAAGCTGTTCCGGTCAGCAGCAAAGGTGCACATGGCCAGTGTCGACAGCAACTTCTCGAAACACATCACCGACAA
>CAZCRP010000090.1:0-9685 GCA_964501055.1 uncultured Acidimicrobiaceae bacterium | reverse complement strand
TGGCGCCCCGACGAGCCCGTCGGTGCCGACGTCCCATCCTCGCTCACGCAGCACACATGGCCCCCGTGATGTCCATCGCTTGGGGCAGGAAGGATGCAGGGCCGCAGGGAGCGTCCCGTGGCGGTCGGGATCACATCGTTCTCGCCAACGTCTGGCTAAGGGGTCCCTCTTCGGGCGGCGATGACCGACCGATCACGTACCCGACGGCGACGCCTTCCGACACCCGAATCACCCTCGATGCCATCCGGCCACACCGCAACCGCGGCTGCCTTCACTCGGGTGGTCGGTGCGCCGTATCCGGGTGTGCGGATCCCACTCTGTGCCCTCTCCACCGCCTTCGGACTTTCTCGGGTCTCACCGAAGTGCACCCCTCTCGCGTCACCGGAGTGAACTACGGGCGAGTCCGCGCAAACCCGTCAGCTGCGCGGGTGATCGACGGACGGTTGCCTGGCGCGCGGCATGAGTATGGCTGCCGCCGTCGCACAAAGGTTGGCGAACGCCACGAACCAGAAGATGACCCAATAGCCGAGTCCGGCCACCAGGAAGCCAGCCAGCAAGGGAGACACCCCGGTGAACACGGCGTTGAACCCCCACAGCATCCCTATCATGCTTCCCTCCAGCTTGCGGCCGTGGGCGACGTCGAGCGCTGCTGCTTGGATGAGCGAGTTCACGCCGAACATCACCGCTCCCAGGAGGGCAACCGAAATGGTGAACATCATGCCCGAACCAGTGAGCGCCATCGCCGCCGCGAACACCGCCTTCGATGCCAGCACTCCGACGATGATCGGCTTACGCCCGACCCGGTCGGAGAGCGCACCGATCATCGGTCCGGCGACGATGCCGAACCCGGTAAGTAGGGCGACGTGGATCCCGATGCCGACGGTGCCCATGTCCTGGGTCTGGCTCAGGTACAGACTCAACCACATGACCACGCTGCCCTGACCGAGGCCGCTGAAGGCGGCGACCACCAACAGCATCCGCAGTTCCCGGCTTCGTACCACCGCCCCTAGGTCACGGAATTGGTGGGTGACCGTCCGTGCCTGGTCAGGTTTGTTGCGGTGGACCTTCCACGACGGCGCCCGCAACATCATCACCCAAAGGACGGCCGCGAACAGCACCGCCAGCGGCATGGCTCCGATCAGGATCGTCTGCCAGCTCACGAGCACCAGCAGCCCTCCGACGACCAGAGGGCCCAGGGCATCGCCCACGCTCCCGGCCGATCGGTGCATCGAGATCATGAATCCCCGACGACGCGGGAAGACCTCGGATAGGAGACCGAGCGCGGCGGGGTGCCACACCGAGCCCGCCGCCCCCGCCAACGCCAGCGCCAGGACGATCACGAAGTAGGTCGGCGCCACTCCGGCTGCCATGTATCCGAAACCCATCGACATCAGACTCAAATAGAGCAGAGGTATCCGCCGCTCAGGGAAGCGATCCAACGCGAATCCGCCACCCATGCTGGCCAGGCCACTCACCGAACGTCGCACCATCTCGAGCACACCGGCAGACACCGGAGTCAGCCCGAGGGACTTATAGATCTCCGGCAGGATCACGAAGAAGCCGTGCTGGAAGAAGTGCTGGATGCTGTGCGCACCGATGACAGCCCGTGCTGCCCGCTTGTCCTCCGGATTGGTGTTCAGCCGGATCCCGCTGTCGGTCTCCTCCGCCGATCGCGCCATCGTGTCCCTCGCCTCATCTAGCACCGCCAAATCGGGGCCTGCCAGGTCTCGGCTTGGCACCCTACCAAGCCCGCCATCGGGCTCTAGCCCGAGCCAGCCCGGCTGGCTGCCACATCAGAAGACTGACCACCATCGAGAAGACGGCCGCCATCGCAGTCAGCGTGCCGAAGCTTGTTCCGACAGAGGAACGCTGGCCTGTCATGGGCGCTCATCGGCGTCGGTCCAAGACGTGGGCCGCCTACCACCGTTCTCGAGACCGCGGGTGGAGACGATCAGGTTCTAACCGTCGAAGCGCACGGCACCGATGACCCAACTCGTGCCTCCCGCCCCGTCTTGGTCTATGACCTGCCACGAGTGGCCGCCACCGGCCAGTCCCGCGAAGTCGCCTGTGGCACCGACGATCGACCACGGAGCGTTGAAGTCTCCAGGGCCGATTCCGGACACGTCGATGAACCGAATCCGGGCGGTGAACGTGCCAGTGCGCGTGCCCGCTTCGCAGGTGTGCACGCTGTGGAGAGCAATGGGCTCGACGGAATCCACGAACGTCCCCGCCGCGCAACCGAGGAACTCGGCTCCCTCAGTGACCTCGAACGTACCGTTGCTGGGCATCTCGTGCAGGCGCTCGCGTCTCACGATTGTGACCGGCTCACCTGTCGGCGGCGTGTCGGCCGCCACGCCCGAGCCCGACTCGTCAGGCACGGTCTCCCGCACCGGTCGCGGAGAGGCAGGCGGCGATGGAAACTCCAGACCTGCGGGCGGAGCGGGACAATTCCCGGTGCGCAGATACTGAACACATTCGGCCTCCGTCCACCACCGCGTCAGCCGTGACAGGGCGACATCGACCAGTTCACCGATGTCAATGACGAAGACGGACACTGCCCCGTCGGAGCTCACGGCCGCCAGATAGCGACCGTCGGGACTGTATGCCGTGTCGTAGAACTTGCCTTGGCTGCGGAGTACCAGCCGGGCAGTCCCGCTCTCGATGTGCCAGATCCGGACGGTGCCATCGTCGGAGGCGGTGGCGAGCTCTGGACGGACGGGATCGAACGCCACCGCCCAGACGACACCGGCGTGTCCTTCCAGTCGCCGGATCAGGTCGAGAGTTTCGCTGTCCCACACTGCGGCGGCGGTATCCACGCTCCCCGTGGCGAGAAGTGAGCCGTCCTGGTTGTAGGCGAGGGCCATCACCGGCTGACGATGGACGCCACCGACGGTCAACTCCACGTCGAGGCTGCCCACATACTCGGCATCGTCGAGGCGGTAGACCTTCGCTACCGGGATGAAGCGGCGATCGGCTGCGGCGAACAGCGCTCCATCGGGACTGATCGCCACTGCGTCGAACTGACCGTTGACCAACTGAACAGGGTCACCTCCTCCCACTCGGTACCCGCGCAGGCCCTCTTCGGTCGCCGCCAATACGATTGATCCGTCGGGATGGAACGCCACATCGTTGACCTCCACCGCCGAGGCCAGCTGCTCCACCAGCCGGCGGGAGGCTGCTTCGACCACCCGTATCCCACCCGCCCCTCCCAGGGCGAGCGAGGTGCCGTCCGCGGTCGATGACAGCGATCGAATCACTTCTGGTCCCTCCGTCCGACCAAGCTGGCGGCCGGTGGCGAGGTCCCAGAAGGCGAGCCGGTCCGAGTCGTGGGGGGCAATGAGGGTCGAGCCGTCGGGAGAGAACATCACCCCTCCGGTGGCTCGCAGCAGGTGTATGACGGCAGACCGTGTCACGACCAAGGGCCCCGGGAACGAGGCCAGCTCGTGGCTCCATCCCGGGGTGAGATCCCACAGCCGAGTGGTTCCGTCGACCCAGCTCGAGGTGGCGAGGAGAGAGCCGTCGGGGCTGAAGTCGAGACCGTCCACCCCGCCCGCGTGGCCAGGGAGCCTCGCCACGGTCTCGAACGTGTCGAGATCCCACACCACGACGTCCACGTTTCCAGCCGACGCCGCCCTCCGGCCGTCGGATGAGACCGACACATCCCGCAGCGCACCCTCCGTTCCGAAGTACGTCCCCAGGAGCTCGCCGGATCCGACATCCCACACCTTGGATGTCGCGTCCACACTGACGGTCACTACCCGGGAGCCGTCGGGGGTGAAGGCGACGTCGACGACGTCGGCCTCGTGTCCGACGAGGGACGTAACCAACTCTCCGGTCGTGACGTCCCACAAGCCGGCCATCGGATCGGTACCAGGCGCTACGAAGTAGGTGACCGCCAGCAACCGATCGTCGGGACTGAACGCGAGGTTGAGCGGTTCCGCCACCCGATCGGGAACGACCAACTGCCTGAGCACCTCCCCCGTCTCCATGTCCCACACCCACACCCGGGAGTCCGAGTCGCTTGCCGCAACCATCGATCCGTCGCTGCTGAAGACCGGAATCAAGAGTTGCACACGCGGACCGACCCTGAGCACCTGCCGCAGTTCCCCCGAATGGGAGTCCGAGACCCAGACCTCGTTGGTGGCAGTCACCGCCACCAGGTCGCCAGCTGGGTTGAAGACCCCGTCGTTGATCAGGTCGGTTCGAACGCCGAGCGTGACCAGTCGTTGCAGGGGATCCACCTGCCAGATTTCTGCAGTGCGGTTGTTCGCTCCCATCGTGAGCAGCCGTGCGCCGTCCGGTGAGAAGGCGGCGATCCCGTTGCCCCCGCCGTGGACGATGCGTCCGATCACACGGGTGGCCAGGACGGCGTCGTGGAGGGCCTGTTCGGCTTCCGCCAGCACGTTCCCGCCGCTGCGTCCGACCGCTTCGAGCGCCAAGAGAATGCTCAGCTCCGGGTCGGTCGCCAGGTTGGCGGCCGAGGCTGCCGCCAACTCGCGCACCTCGGCGACGGTGGCCTCTACCCGCGCCCGATCGCGCTGGGCGAGGGCGAGGAACCCCGCCATCAAGGCGATCGCCAACGCCACGCCCACCGTTCCCAGCAGCAATCGGAGCCGGCGGTTGGTTCGCCGCTGCTCGGCGAGATGGGCTCGCTCGGCCCGCGCTTCGTTCTCGCGCAACTCGACGCTGGCGTCGATGAACTCCTGTTCGAGCGGGTTGAGAGACCCAGGGTCGTCGGCCACCCACTCGAGGGCGGTCTCCAGTCGCATCCCCCGATACAGCTCCCCCGGTTCGCGCCGATCCTCTGCCCAGGCGCGGGCGGCGTCGGTGAGGTGTCGCTGGACGGCAAGTCCGACGCCCGCCTCCTCTACCCACCGGTCGAAGCGCGGCCAGTGGCGGATCAGCGCCTCATGTGCCACTTCGACGGTGGGATGACGGGTCACCGGATGGTGGTCGAACGTAAGCAGCCGGGCGGCGGCGAAGCGGTCGATCACACGGAGGGCGTCATCGGGGTTCGCGGAGAGCGCGGTGAGCTCGGAACGCAGCACCCGCCGTCCAGCGGGGGCACCGGTGGCGTCGATTGCCACCAAGCGGAGCAGCATCCGTCGGGCCAGCGTCTGCTCTTCTCCCCTGAGCTCTGCGTACACGGCTTCAGCGGGCCTCGCGACCGCCGCTTCGATCCCGCCGAGCTTGCGATACGCGTCGAGGGTGAGGAGGCCTCCATGGCGGTGGTCGAACAACTCGGAAAGGGTCGCCTGGAGGAGCGGCAGCGAGGCCGGCCGATCCACGACGTCGGCCACGATCTGCGAAGCCAGGGCCGGCTCGACCTCCACGCCGACGCGAGCAACAGGCTCGGTGATGGCTGCCTCCAGCTCGGAAGCAGCCATCCCCACCAGCGCTAGCGTTCCCTGCTTGACGAGCCGACCGAAGTCGCCGTAGCCGAGAGGCCGGTCGAAGTAGTCGGCGCGCAGGGTGGCAACCACGCGCAGGTCGACCTCTGAGCCGTCGATCGCCATGGCCAGTCCGGTGAGGAACGCGCGGCGGGTGTCCTCCTCCGCCACCAGGGTGAATACCTCCTCCAGTTGGTCGATGACCGCCAGCACGGTCTGTGACGGGGGGAATGCTGCGGCCACGAGCCTGGCCACCGTCCGCTCGTCGATCGGGCGCTGCAGGATCGAGTCGAGGTCGACGGCGGCCACCCGGTGGAGCGCGTTGACCAGCTCGAGGAAGGGATCGGACCCGGGGCTCATCGTCGCGATCATCCACTCCGACGAACCCTCCAGCCCCCCGGCCGCCAGCCGTGGCACCAGCCCGGCGCGGACCACACTCGACTTCCCGCTTCCCGAGGCACCCACCAACACGACGAAATGACCCGGGCGCCGGTCACCGAGAGACGCCACCAGTTCGTCGATCACCCGGTCGCGCCCAAAGAACGCCCCCGCGTCGGCCTCGGTGAACGGGCGCAGCCCCTTGTAGGGGTTGAGGGGCTCGGCGTCGTCCCGCAGTCGTCGCGTGGCGCCGAACGCCGCGGTCAACTCGTCGACGAACGCCATCACATCGGGGAATCGGTCGGCGGGGTCCCACGCGGTCGCCTTCCACAGCACGTCGTCGACGGAGCCCGGCACCGCCCGACGATGGGCATGCATCGAGGGAGCCCTCTCGTGGGGCGAAGCGATACCACGAGTACCAAACGGGAGCGTGCCGAGCAGGGCATGGGCGGTGAGAACAGCCAGCGAGTACTGATCGGCGCCCGGTCCGCCCGACTCCCCGGCGGGGGTCTCCGGCGCCTCGTATCCGTGACGTTGATCGGGCTCGTATGACCCCCGCAGTCCAGCCAACGCCGAAGTCAGCCCGATGTCGGACAGGTAGAAATTGGCGTCCTCGACCAGCACCTCCGTCGCCTTGAGGTCGCCGTGAGTCAACCCGGCGGCGTGGGCAGCCGCCAGCGCCTCCCCCACCTGCGACACCAGCCCGACCACCTCGCCCACCTCCATCGGCCCGCCGGCGAGCACTTCGGTCAGGTCCTGGTGCATCAACCGCGACACGAGGTAGGCACCTCCCGGCTCCCTCCAGTAGTCGTAGAGCGGAACCATGTGGGGGTGCTCGAGCCGGAAGGCAGCCTGTATCACCGAGTCGAACCGGCGGATGAACGCGTGATCATCGGCGATGTCGGAGTGAATCTCCTTCACCGCCACCTCTCGCCCGGTGCCGGGTTGTACCGCTCGATACACCTCGGCATGACGGCCCTTGCCGACGACTTGACCGAGCCGGTATCCCCGCAACCGCCGCCCTGCCGGAGCGACGAGCCGCAGAGCCGGGTCGTGGGCGGCGATCGCCCCCTCGAGAGTCACGAGCTCCGCTGACGGTTCCAGCCCCACCTCTACCAGTTGAAGGCGATACTCGTCGAGACTGCGGAGCGCCTCCGCCTGGCGGCCGCTGCGATGGAGCGCCAGGGCGAGCCGGGCACGAAACCGATCCCGCAGCGGATATCGCTCGATCAGGTGACGCAACTCGGGCGCCACCTCCTCGGCGAGGCCGCACTGGAGCCGGGCGTCGATCAACGTCTCGTAGGCGTGAACGCGCAACTCCTCCAGGCGCGTCGCCTCGCCTCTCGCCCAGTCCTCGTCTGCGAGACCCTCGTACGCCTCCCCCCGCCATAGGTCGAGTGCCCCTTCGAGGCGCACTGCAGCCTCGACTGCGTCACCTTCTGCCAGCAAGCGACGGCCCTCGGCCAGCGCCACCACGAACCGTTCAGCGTCGAGTTCGTCGTCGCCCACGACCATCCGGTAGCCGGATGCCGCCGTGATGATCATCTCACCCGCACCCCGATCGAGCTTGTCGAGAGTCCGGCGCAGCCGGGCCACGTAGCTGCGAATGGTGGTAGTGGCGCCGGGCGGTGGATCGCCTGCGAACACGATCTCGATCAGACGGTCGGTCGACACAACCCTGCCGGCATGGAGGACGAGCCCAGCCAGGAGCCGCTGCTGGCGGTCGCCCAAGATCGTCGTCTGACCCCGGGAGACCGCCACCGCCGGCCGCCCCAAAACGAGAAGCTCCATGCGTCCCCTCCGGTTTTCAAGCGTATCCGGGGAGTAGAGCAGCTGACCGTTGCATCTCCGTGGCGCGCGACCAGCCAACTACTGCAAGGGATTTCGGGCCTGTCCGGTCACATTCCCGGGAGGCGATGGCGTGAACGCCGGCGCCGCGCAACGGTCATGCCACGACCGCCAGGGAGGGTGTGTCCGGGTTCGAGACGAGCCCCGCCAAGAAAGGAGACTGGCGATGACACAGACAGAGATCAGGCGCTCAGAGGCCGTCCCGACGGAAGCGCCGACCGGAGCGTGCGAAGCTCCCTCCCCGACGGGCCGTTGGCTCACCTTCGTCATCGGAGCGGTGGCAGCGATAGCGGTGGCAGTGCTCCTCGTCGGAGTCTTCGATGACGGGACCGCCCCTGGCGGAGCATTCTCCGACGGTTCGTGGGAACAGGTCGAGCACATCAACATGACCAGGCTCGCCCCCCCGGCGGATGATTCGTCCCAGCGGGCAGAGTTCAACCGGCACCTGGGCCTCGCCCCGGTGACGGACACCTCATACCACGAGGCGGAACAGCGTCGCTTCGAGTCACTCCGTCCCTGACCGTCCTCCGACCCGGATGGAGCCCCGCCTCAGGTGGGGCTCCATCGCCGCGTGCAGTCCGCACTCCGTCGGTCAGTCTCCTCGTTGGACAGCCGTCAGGTCCGCAGGGCACGGCACGAAGGCCAACGAGCCGCCGGACTCCCCTGTCATTAGCATCCTTGCGATGCCCGTCCGCACCGTCCTCGAACGCGGTCCGAAGGGGAAGAAGGCGGTTGCCTTCGCCGTCGACTGGCCCGGCTGGAGCCGAGGTGCCAAGACCCTCGACCACGCCCAGGAGACGCTCGAGCTGTTTCGGCAGCGTTACCGATCGATTGCGGTCGAGGCCGGCATGGCCGACGAGTTCGACGCGGCAGGGCCCCTCGAGATCGTCGAAGACAAGGTCGGAACGGGTTCGACAGATTTCTGGGGCATCTCCTTTTCGCCATCGAGCTTCGAGCCGGAGCCGATGGACGATATCGAGATCGAGCGCAAGATCAGGTTGCTCAAGGCCTGCTGGACCTTCTTCGACGGTGTGGCGGCACGGGTGTCGGCCGAAATGCGCAAGGGGCCGCGGGGAGGAGGGCGCGACCGCGACCAGATCATCCGTCACACAATCCGCACCGAGAGCGAGGACTTCGCCAAACGGGTGGGGCTGCGGATACCGGAGGGCGCCGCGCTCACCCCCGAGGGCTTGGTCACCCATCGAGAGACGTATGTCGCGGCGATGCGGGCCTACAACGCCGGCGAGGGGAAACGGATGCGGTCGTGGACGCTGCCCTTCCTCATCCGCCACAGCGCCTACCACGTGCTGGACCATGCCTGGGAGATGGAGGACAAGAACCTCTCGGGCGAGGCCGGGCGGTCTTGAACCCCAAGCCTGGCCATCAGTCGAGCAGACCTATCAACCCGGGTCCGGATCGATCACCCCCGCACGACCTGATCGCACGGCCTGATCGCACCGCTCCAACCGGCCAGCACACGTACGCGCCATCCCCGAAGCTGATCCCGTCAGGTCGGCGATGGTGCCGGACTCGACCGGCGGGGAGAGGCAGGGGTCGACAACGATAACTCGGCGGGCGAACCCGGTCACCTACCCGGTGTTGCCGCTGGCCGCATTCCTCCTGCTGCGGGCTCGTCCGTCCCTGGGATTGGGCGAGGGCATCGGGTGGGGGGTGGTCCGGTGGTGGTGCGCCATCCCTGGCGACGCGATTCGTCGCCGCGCCGGCCACTGGTGAAGTCGCCGTGCTCGTTCGCGAGCGCGCCTCGACGGTTGGTTTGCGTACCCGGCCGGCCCTCGGATCGCCCCACCGGCAACGGGATAGCTACCTCGTGTTTTTGATGTCGGGTCATTCTTCCAGACCGAGATGCTCCCGGATCACCTCGGGACGCATCGACAGTTCGTTGCGGGGATAGCTCTCGAAGGAGCGCAGCAGCGCGATCAGATCGACCTCGCGTGGCGCGGAACGCGGCAGGTTGGGTCGGCGTTCAAGCCGTTCACGCTGGCCGCCGCGCTCCGTGAGGGGTTCCCCCCGGGCAAGGTCTACTCGTCGGCATCCCCGCTCTGCGGCCT
>CAZCRP010000089.1:0-9692 GCA_964501055.1 uncultured Acidimicrobiaceae bacterium | reverse complement strand
GTTCCGCACCCACTGTTCGCCGGTCTCGTCGCCGCGGCCGCCGAGCGAGCCGGGGCGCCGGTGCCGGTCACGGCGATGGAGTCACACGCCCCCTCCTCCGTCCAGTGAACTTCGTCGAGTTGGGGGCGAAGACCCTCGGGCGCGGCGCCATCGTTCGCCTCGACCAGCTCACGCTGCGGGCACCTGATGGGTCGGAGGTACGGCGCGACGTGGTGCGCCACCCGGGAGGAGTCGGCGTGCTGGCAGTCGACGGAGGACGCACCTGGCTGGTCCGCCAGTATCGGGCTGCGCTCGGCGAGCCGATGCTCGAGATCCCCGCCGGCAAACGCGACGGCAATGGCGAATCACCGGTCGAGACGGCCCGCAGGGAGCTCGCAGAGGAACTGGGGATGACCGCGAGCGAGTGGACGCCGCTCGGGTCGCTGACCCCCTCCCCCGGGTACACCGACGAGGTCATCCACCTCTTCGCCGCCAGCGGTATCGTCGCCTCCAGCAGACGTCCCCAAGGGGCGGAGGAAGTGGAAGCAGAGGTCGTGGAGATGACAGTGGTGGACGCGCTGGCAGCCGTGGAAGACGGCACGATCACCGACGCCAAGACGCAGATCGCGCTGCTGCGCTGGTCGAGGAGGAGTGGATGATCGTCGGTGTGCCGCGGGAGGTGAAAACCTCCGAGTTCCGGGTCGCCTTGACCCCGGTCGGCGTCCGCGAGCTGGTCGCGCACGGTCACGAGGTGCTCATCGAGTCGGACGCAGGCGAGGGCTCGACCATCCACGACGAAGAGTACGAGATCCAAGGAGCGCGGATCGTCCCCGACGTCCAGGACGTGTTCGCGGGCGCCGACCTGATCCTCAAGGTCAAGGAACCACAACCGGCCGAGTTCGACCTCTTCCGCCCCGGCCAGCTGCTGTTCACCTATCTCCACCTCGCGGCCTATCCCGCAGTGGCGGACTTCCTCATATCGCAGCGCGTCACCGCCATCGCCTACGAAACGGTGCAGCTCCCGGACCGCTCCCTCCCGCTGCTTGCGCCGATGTCGGAGATCGCGGGCCGGATGGCCACCCAGGTCGGGGCCCGCTTCCTGGAGAAGGCGCAAGGCGGCCGCGGGGTGCTGCTGGGAGGCATCCCCGGGGTCCGTCCCGCCAAGGTGGTCATCATCGGCGGCGGCACGTCCGGGTCGAACGCCGCCGCCATGGCCGTGGGAATGCAAGCGCACGTGACCGTGGTGGATCGCGACCTCGCCCGCCTGCGGGCGCTCGATGCGCACTACCAGGGCCGACTGTCGACGATGGCGTCCAACCGCCTGACCCTGGAGGAGTTGGTCCTCGATGCCGATCTCGTGATCGGCAGCGTGCTCGTGCCCGGTGCCTCGGCGCCGAAGCTGGTCACCCAGGACATGGTGCGCGGAATGCCGCGCGGCTCGGTGCTGGTCGACATCGCGATCGATCAGGGCGGGTGTTTCGAGACCAGCCGGGAGACGACCCACACCGATCCGGTGTACACCGTCCACGACGTCGTCCACTACGCCGTCGGAAACATCCCGGGGGCGGTTCCCCACACGTCCACCTACGGGCTCACCAACGCCACGCTCCCCTATGTGGTGGCACTGGCGGACCTCGGCGTCAGGAACGCCATCACCGCCCACCCCGAGCTGCTGGGGGGACTCAGTGCCGTCGACGGCGCTCTCACCAACCAGGCCGTCACCGACAGCCTCGGCCGGGAGTTCGTCGACCCGCTGGTGGCGCTGGCCGGGTAGCCGGCCGTGGGCGCCGCCCGACGGGAGATCGACGAATACCTGGCGGCGCTGGCGGTGGAGAGAGGATTCTCCCCCGCCACGATCGACGCCTACCGCCGTGACCTGACCCAGTACCACGACCATCTCGGCGAGCGGGACTCGTCGACTGAGGCAATCGACGAATTCGTGGCAGCGATGGACCAACTGGCCCCGTCGACCGTGGCTCGCAAGATCGCCGCCATTCGCGGCTTTCACCGGTTCCTGGTGAGTGAGGGTCTGCGCCACGACGACCCGTCGGCACTGGTCGACGCGCCGCGGCGACCAGACGCCATCCCGAAGGCGCTCGACATCGAGGACTGCATCCGTCTCGTCGAGGCACCCGATCCCGCCACCCCGGGGGGAGTGCGGGACCGGGCGATGCTCGAGTTCCTCTACGGGACCGGCGCCCGGGCCTCGGAAGTGATCGGGCTCGACCTCCGGGACCTGGACCTGGAGGACGGCACTGCCGTGATCACGGGCAAGGGGAACAAGCAGCGGATGGTCCCCCTGGGCAGGCTGGCCAGGGAGGCGATCGGATCATGGCTCCCGCTGCGCCTCGAGCTGGCACCCCGCGACGACGCGGTGTTCGTCAATCTGCGCGGCCGCAGGCTGACCCGTCAGACCGTGTTCGACGTCGTCAAGAAGGCCGCGGCGGTGGCCGGCCTGGAGGTGGCCGAGATCTCCCCTCACGTGCTGCGTCACAGCGCCGCCACGCACATGATCGAAGGAGGCGCGGATATACGGTCTGTCCAGGAAATGCTCGGTCACGCTAACGTGACCACCACTCAGGTGTACACGCGGGTGTCTCCCCGACACCTCAGGGAGATCTACCGCGAGGCGCACCCGAGAAGCCAGTGAGGACGGATGATGACCACCTTCGACATGAGTTCGGCGAAGGTCGCCCTGACGCAGGAACGAGAGAAGATCGTCCACCAGATGATCGAGCTCGGGGTGACGGAGACCGGTGAGCTGACCGGCGACGTCGATTACGGCGACGGATTCGCCGACGCCGCCGCAGCCACCGCGGAGCGCACCGAGGTGCTGGTGGTCGTCGAGTCACTGAAGACGCAGCTGCGAGAGATCGACGCGGCGCTCGCCAGCATCGAGAAGGGCACGTACGGGGTGTGCGTCAAATGCGGGAAGGACATTCCCGCCGCCCGGCTCGAATTCCGTCCCTCGTCGATTCATTGCGTCGACTGCAAGTCGAACCGCTGACCCGGTCTTGAGCGGACGCTGGGGCCATCTCGCCCGCCGCTTCCTCTGGTCCCTGCGGGTCGCACCGCTCGCCCCGCCCGAGCGCGAGGAAGTGGCAGGATGGTTGTCGGGCGGCGTGCTGGCCGCGTTCCTCGAGCAGTCCGACGCCGACCAACGTCATGGCCTCGATGCAGCCAGGCTGGTGGCGGCGGCCGGCGGTCGTGACGAGCTGGTGGTCGCCGCCCTGGTTCACGACATCGGCAAACGTCACGCCCGGCTCGGACCGATCGGGCGCTCGCTGGCTTCGGTGCTGGCGATGCTGCGCCTGCCGACCCCGGGGCGCCTCGGGGCATACCTGGACCACGGTCGGCGCGGGGCGGAGGAGCTGGCGATGCTCGGCCTGCCGGTGCCGGTCGTGGACTTCGCCCGCTGGCACCACACCGACCGTCCGGAGAACTTCCCGCCAGCCGAGTGGGCGCTGTTGTCGGCGGCGGATCACACGGTCGTCGGTCGCACGCGGCCTGCCGGGTAGCCTCGCGTCGCAATGGCCTATCACGTCAGGACGGCGGTGTTCGAGGGCCCCCTCGATCTGCTGCTCCAACTCATCACCCGCCACCAGGTGGACGTGACCTCGCTGAGCCTCGCCCGGCTCGTGACCGAGTATCTCGAGCACCTCGACGAGATGCGTGAACTCGACCTCGACGTCACCTCCGAGTTCCTACTCATCGCCGCCACCCTCATCCAGCTCAAGATCCGCCAGCTGCTCCCGAGCAACGACGATCTCGATCTCGACGAGGAACTGGAGCTGTTGGAGGAGCGGGACCGTCTTCTCAGCCGTCTCCTGATGTGCGTCACGTTCAAGGACGTGGCGGCGGTCCTGTCGGCGCGGCTCCAATCCGCCAACCGCTACGTCCCGCGGACCGGTGGGATCGATCAGGTCGTGGCAGTGCCGCCACCCGATCCCAATCTCGAGGTCGACGCGGTCGGACTCGGCCGCATCGCCGCCCGGGTGCTGGCCGCCAGACCGACCGAACCCGACCTCGATCACCTGGAACTGGACCTGCCTTCGGTGCAGTCGGCGATCGACGAGCTGCGGGTCCGAGTCACCGAGCACGTCGAGACGACATTCGACGAGCTCGTCGCCCATTGCACACGCCGGGTGGAGGTGGCCGCCTACTTCCTGGCCCTGCTGGAGATGGCACGCTGGGGACTGGTCGAGCTGGCCCAGGACGACTGGCTCTCGGCGATCGAGGTGCGTCCCGGTGACGGCGACGGACGGGGTCTGATCTCGGAATGGACGGAGTGATGGAGACCGTGGCCGCACTCGAGGCGATCCTCTTCGTCACCGAGGCCCCGATCCCGACCGCGGAGTTGGCGGAGTTGTTGGAGATGCCGGCGCAGGACGTCGAGGAGCAGATCGCCCGGCTGGGGGCACGGCTGGAGGAGCGGGGGAGCGGTCTCACCGTGCGCCACGTTGGCGGCGGCTGGCGCCTGTACACCCGCCCCGACGCCTACCCCTATCTGGAGCGGTTCTCCGCCGGTGCCACCGCCCGCAAGCTGTCACCCGCCGCGCTCGAAGTGCTCTCGGTGGTGGCCTACCGCCAGCCCGTCTCCCGTAACCAGATCGCCGAGATCCGCGGCGTGGACTCCGACTCGTCGATCCGGTCGCTGGAGCGACTGGGGTTGATCGAGGAGGCAGCCCGCCTGACCACGCCCGGCAACCCCGCGGTCTACCGCACCTCGGAGCTGTTTCTCGAGAAGCTCGGCCTGAACTCGGTGGAGGAGTTGCCTCCCCTCGCCGATCATGTCCCGCCAGCCTCGGTGGTCGAGACACTGGAGGAGACCTTCCGGGATCCGGCGTCGATCGACGAGTGACCGTGGTCCGCCTGCAGAAGGCGATCAGTGCGGCGGGCCTGATGTCCCGGCGGGCGGCAGAGGACCTCATCCGCTCCGGCCGGGTCACCGTCGACGGCCGGGTGGCGGTGCTCGGCGATCGCTGCGATCCCGAACACGCGGACGTGCGCGTCGACGGAGCGCGTCTCCCGGTCGCCCCTGGCAGGGTCACGTATCTGCTGTCGAAGCCGCCGGGCGTGGTGTCGACCACCGACGACCCGCACGGACGACGGACGGTGATCGACCTGGTCCCTCCCGAGCCCCGGGTATGGCCGGTGGGGCGGCTCGACGTCGACTCGGAAGGCCTGATCCTGGTCTCGAACGACGGGGAACTGACGAACCTGGTCACCCACCCGTCCCACGGCGTGCCCAAGACGTACCTGGCGCTGGTCGAGGGCAACCCGGGCCGCGGCGCGTTGCGTCGACTGGAGGAGGGGGTGGAACTCGACGACGGACCGGCCAGAGCGGTGGCGGCACGGCGGGTGGACGTGTCCGGCAGCCGGGGTCTCGTGGAGATCGTGATGAACGAGGGCCGCAACCGCGAGGTGAGACGGATGTGCGATACCATCGGCCACCCGGTCGTGCGGCTGGTGAGAACCGCCATCGGTCCCATCTCCGATCGCTCCCTGGCACCGGGGGAGTGGCGCCTCCTCCTCCCCGCCGAAGTCGCCGACGTGTACCGCTACGGTCGCAATTGACCATGCCGCACGTCGTCTCCCGTCGCATCCAGCCGGCCCGAGGGCCGTTGGACGCCGTCGTGCAGGCTCCCGGATCGAAGAGCATCACCAACCGGGCGCTGGTGGCTGCATCGCTCGTGCGGGCGGGCTCGGTCAGCCGTCTCGGCGGACCGCTGATGGCCGAGGACTCGGCCGCCATGATGCGCGGGCTGCGGCAGTTGGGGGTCACCATCGACGACGTGGACGACCCGTGGCTGGTTCTCGGCAGCGGCGGTGACCTGCGAGGCGACGCCGTGATCGATGCCGGGGCGTCCGGGACGACCGCCCGCTTCCTCACCGCCGTGGCCGCGCTGGCCGACGGACCCGTCACCGTCGATGGAACCCCACGGATGCGCCAGCGGCCGATCGGCGACCTGCTCGAGGCACTGGCCGGGTTGGGTGCCGTCGTGGAGTCGCGCGGCGGCTTTCCGCCGGTCACCGTGACCGGGCCGCTCAGGGCGGGACGGACGGAGGTGTCTGGGGCGGTGTCGAGCCAGTTCCTGTCGGCGCTCCTCCTCGTGGCGCCCATGCTCGATGCCCCCGTGACACTCGAGGTCGTGGGCGAGCTGGTCTCCCGTCCCTACGTCGCAGGGACCATCGAAGTGATGGAGGCGTTCGGCGCGGTCGTCGAAGCGACGTCCGATCGCTACACCATCCACCCCGGCGGGTACCGGAAGGCACACTTCGACATCGAAGCCGACGCGTCGGCTGCGGTGTACCCGGCGGTAGCGGCGGCGATCGTCGGGGGACGGGTCGTGCTCCCCGGCCTGCCGCGGGCGTCCCTGCAACCCGACCTCCGGATCCTGGCGGTACTGGAGGAGATGGGTTGCCGGGTGGAGCGCGCCGAGGCCCACGTCGTGATCGAGCACGACGGACGGGAGCTGGAGCCGGTCGACGTCGACCTCTCCGACGCGCCCGACGGCGCGCTGGCGCTGGCGGTCGCCTGCCTGTTCGCCCGGGGGCCATCGCGGATCGGCGGCCTGGGCACCCTACGGATCAAGGAGACCGACCGCCTGGCCGCCCTTCGTACCGAACTGCAACGGCTCGGTGCGGGGGCCGAGATCGAGGGCGACGCCCTCGTCATCGTGCCGGCGGCACTACGCGGGGCCGAGATCGAGACCTACGACGACCATCGTATGGCGATGTCCTTCGCGCTGGCGGGTCTGCGGGTGGACCAGGTGTCCATCCGGGACCCGGCCTGTGTCAACAAGACGTGGCCGGGATACTTCGACGCACTGGAGGCGATGTGCCGGGCCTGATCCTCGCCATCGACGGCCCTGCCGGGTCAGGCAAGTCAACGGTCAGCCGGCTCGTCGCCACCCGGCTGCGCCTTCCCCATCTCGACACCGGCGGCCACTATCGAGCGGCGACGCTGCTGGCCCTGCGCAACGGGATCCCGCTCGACGACGGCCGGGCGATCGCCGCCGTGCTGCAAGACGTCCAGATCTCGTCCCGCGACGGCCTCACTACCATCGACGGGGAGGTGGTCGAGGGGGCGATCCGTGGCTCGGACGTGACGGCGGCCGTGAGCGAAGTCAGCGCCCACCCGGAAGTCCGTCGCGAAATGGTGGAAACACAGCGGGCGTGGGTGCGGGACAACGGCGGGAGCGCGGTCGTCGAAGGCCGCGACATCGGGACCGTCGTGTTCCCTCACGCGCCGCTCAAGGTCTTCCTCACCGCCGACGAGGCGGAGCGCGCTCGTCGCCGGGGTCGCGAGCTGGGCGAGGATCCTGCGCTTCACCTGGAGGCCATCCGCCGCCGCGACCTGGTCGACGGGTCGCGGTCGACCTCGCCGCTGGCGGTGGCGGATGACGCCGTGGTGATCGACACGACGCACCTCACGCTGGCCGAGGTGGTGGAGGCCATCGTGGCGATGGCCGAGGCCTTCAGGTCCGAGACGAAGCGGTGATCCCGTCGGTCACGAGGTCGAGCGCCTCGGTGGCTGTCCACTCCCTGTCGCGCTCGAGCGGCCCGGGCCCGGCGGGACGGGCGCCGACACTGGCCTCGACCAGCGTCTGCAGGGTCGTCACGAAACTGCGCAACTGGCGGGGGAGTGGGAAGTACTCCGCTTCCTCGGTCACCCGGAACAGCTCGAAGCCGAGTCGCGGGTCGACCCGCTCGATCACCTGTTGGACGAGGTGGTCGGGAGCCGAGGCTCCGGCGGTCAGCCCGACGACCGTGGCCTGGTCCAGCCACTCCTGTCGAATCTGGTCGGCGGCGTCGATGCGATGGGCCGCGACACCGTGCTCGTTGGCCACCCGCACCAGCGCCTGGGTGTTGGAGGAATTCTCGGAGCCCACCACCAGGATCAGGTCACACTCGGCCGTCAGCGCCTGGACCGCAGACTGCCGGTTGGTGGTGGCATAACAGAGGTCGCTCTTGCGTGCGGTCCACAGCTCCGGGAACCGGGTGGAGGCCTCGTCGAGCACGGTCTGCCACTCGTACATGCCGAGGGTGGTCTGCGCGAGCAGCGCCACCCTTGAAGGGTCGGGAGGATCGAACGCCTCCAGGCCCCGTTCGGGTTCGACGAGGGTGATCGAGGCGGGAGCCTCGGCCACGGTGCCCACCGCCTCGTCGTGTCCCTCGTGGCCGACGTAGATGATGTCGAAGCCTTCGGCCGACATCCGCTTCACCTCGTGGTGGACCTTGGTGACCAGCGGGCAGACTGCGTCGATCACCACGGCCGCCCGCTCCGCCGCGCCGGCGACCACCTCGGGCGACGAGCCGTGGGCCGACAACATCACCGGCGCGCCTGCGGGCACCTGGGCGATGTCGTCGACGAACACCACCCCCACCCGCTCGAAGGCCTTCACCACCCAGTCGTTGTGGACGATCTCGTGGTAGCAGTACACGGGACCGTCGAAGATCCTGACCATCCACGTCAGCGCCTTGATCGCCATCTCCACCCCGGCGCAGAAGCCGCGCGGTTCGGCGAGCAGCAATCGTTCGACCATGCGAACGAGGTTAGGCCCGGTGCGGTGCCACCGGGAACGCACCCTACGCTGATCGGGCCATGAATCGCCTCCCCGTCGTCGCCGTCGTCGGCCGTCCGAATGTCGGCAAGTCGACCCTCGTCAACCGCATCGTGGGCGGCCGCCCGGCAGTCACCGAGGAGATGCCGGGTGTCACCCGCGACCGGCGTGAGTTCACCGCCGAGTGGGCGGGAAGGGACTTCCTGCTGGTCGACACCGGGGGGTGGGAGCTGACTCCGGGCGAGCCCCTGTCGGCTGCGATCAGGGCCCAGGCGGAAGCGGCCATCCATGCCGCCGACGCGGTCGTGTTCGTCATCGACGCCACCACCGGGGTGGCCGAGGACGACGCCGGGGTCGTCAACCTGCTGCGCAACGCCGACGTCCCCGTCGTGCTGGCTGCCAACAAGATCGACGAGGCGGCCCGCGGCTCCCTCGTCGACGACCTGTGGCGGGTGGGGCTCGGCCAGCCCTATGCAGTCTCGGCATTCCACGGACGGGGGATGGGCGAGCTGCTGGACGAGATCGTCCGGGTGTTGCCGGCCGACACGGCCGCGGCCGAGTCCGACGAGCGGGTCCGCATCGCCATCGTCGGCCGCCCCAACGTCGGCAAGTCGACCCTTCTCAATCACCTCCTCGGCGAGGAGCGGGTCATCGTCTCCGAACGACCCGGCACCACGCGGGATCCCATCGACGCCACCGTGGTCATCGCTGGGACGGAGTACCGGGTCACCGACACGGCAGGAATCCGTCGCAAGCCCCAGATCACCGAGGACTCAGACTTCTACGCCGTCCTCCGGGCGCGGGAGGCCCTCGCCGACGCAGACGTGGCGTTGCTGCTCATCGATGCCCTCGACGGCGTCACCCACCAGGACCAGCGCATCGCGTCGGAGGTGGTCGAAGCGGGGGTGTCGCTGATCGTCCTCCTCAACAAGTGGGACGCGCTGGACGAGGAACAGCGTGACCTCACGGAGCGCTCGGTGGGCGAGCGCCTGGGGTTCGTGTCGTGGGCGCCGGTGATGCGGATGTCGGCGCTGACCGGAGCCCGCACCCACCGGATCGGTCCGGCGCTGGCGGCGGTGCTCGAGAACCGGTCCCGTCGACTCGGGACCGGCCAGCTGAACCGGTTGCTGCGGGGGTGGACCGCCG
>CAZCRP010000088.1:0-9765 GCA_964501055.1 uncultured Acidimicrobiaceae bacterium | reverse complement strand
CCAGCTTGCGGGCTTCGTCGAGGAGCGCGTCGACCATCTCCGCCTCGGGGACGACCCGCACCACTTGGCCACGGATGAACAGATGGCCCCGGCCGCGACCGGCGGCGATGCCGATGTCCGCCGAGCTCGCCTCTCCTGGTCCGTTGACGACGCATCCCATCACCGCCACCTGGATGGGGAGGTTCTCGGCTTCCAGGGCGGCCTGCGCCCGGCTGGCCACATCGATCACGTCGACCTCGGCGCGCCCACACGAGGGACAGGCGATCAGATCGACCCCCTTCCGCTCGCGCAGACCGAGGAACTCGAGCAACTGCCTGCCGGCCTTTGCCTCCTCCACCGGGTCGGCGGTGAGGGAAAAGCGGATGGTGTCGCCGATTCCCTCGCTGAGCAGGGTGCCGATACCGGCCACGGACTTGATCAGACCAGCCGGTGGTGGACCCGCTTCGGTCACACCGAGATGGAGCGGGTAGTCCACCGTGTCGGCCAGTAGCCGGTACGAGGCGATCATCGTCGGCACGTTGGAGTGCTTGACGGAGATCTTGATGTCTTCGAATCCGACATCCTCGAGAAACCGGATCTCCCGCAGCGCGGACGCGACCAGCGCCTCGGGGACCCTCCCGCCGTGTGCGGCTTCGATGTCCTTGTCGAGGGAACCGGCATTCACACCGACCCTGATCGGCTTCCCCCGATCCTTCGCCTCGCGGGCAACGGCCTTGATGTGCTCTTCCTTCCGGATGTTGCCGGGATTGAGCCGGAGACCGTCGACGCCCGCCTCGAGCGCGGCAAGGGCCAACCGGTATTGGAAGTGGATGTCGGCGATGATGGGCACCGGTGAGCGGGGCACGATCTCGGCAAGGCCCTGGGCGGCGTCGACGTCGTTGCAGGTGATGCGGACGATGTCTGCCCCGTTGGCGGCGAGCGCATACACCTGCTGGAGCGTGCCGTCGACGTCGGCGGTCTTGGTGGTCGTCATCGACTGGACGGTGACGGGCGAGCCGCCGCCGACCGGCACCGAGCCGACCTGCAGGCGTCGCGTGCGTCTGCGTTCGATCACGGCATGCACGCTAGATCGTCCCGTCTCACAGATCGATCGGGCTGACGATGTCGAGCACGATCGCCAGTACCCCGATGAGGGCGATGAGCGCGATCACCGTGACCGCCACGGGTACGAGCTTGCGCATGTCGGCGGTCCGCCCACTGACCTTCTCGTAGACGGCGACCGCGAAGTGCCCTCCGTCGAGCGGATAGAGCGGAAGGGCGTTGAGCGTGCCGAGGATCACGTTCACGAACGCCATGAGCAGGATCATGTTCACGATCCCGAAGTCCTCGGCCTGACTGCCGATCTGCACGATCCCGATGGGGCTCACGGGCCTCACCTCTGGATCGATTTCGCCCCCGAACACTCCCCCGACGAGCTGACCGAGGGTGTCGAAGCGGAGGATGCGACCGAACGCGACAAAGGTGAACTCGACGGCCAGGCCGACCTGACGGACTCCCACCCACCCGGCCCCCAAGAGGGAGATCTCCTCGGTGGCCACCGCCGGCGCGAAACCGAGAAAACCGATCTCCCGACCGGAAGCGTCGACACGCGAGCCCATCGTCGTCGCGAACGCCAGCTCCTCATTACCCCGCCGCACGAGCAATTCGACCGGTTGGCCGGGCACTTCCTCGATCGCACTCCGCAACTGGTCCCATCCCGCCACCCTGCGCCCGTCGATCGCCACGATCACGTCTCCGGGGCGGAGGCCGGCGGCCGCAGCGGCGGTGATCGCCCCGTCGTCGGTCCGGTCGACGACCGCCGCCACCTCCGTCGACAGCACCGGCTCGCCATCGACGATGACGGGACTGCCCTCGGTGAAGGAGACACCGGCGAAGATGAGGAAGGCGATCAGGAAGTTGGCGGCGACACCCGACAGCACGACGAGAGACTTCGCCCAGAAGGGCTTCGACCGGTACGTGCGGTGCTCTTCCTCGGGCGGAACCTCCTCCAGGGAGTTCATGCCGATCACCTTGACATACGCCCCGAACGGGATCGCCCCTTTGATGCCGTACTCGGTCTCTCCCCGCCGGAACGACCAGATGCGCGGGCCGAACCCGATGAAGAACTCGGTGACCTTCATGCCCGTGGCCTTGGCCGCGAAGTAGTGGCCGCCCTCGTGGGCGACGATGAAGCCGATGAGCGCCACGAGCGCGGCGACGCCGCCGATCATGAGAAGTGGGGTGGCATGAGAGCCATCACGTTACCGCTCGGCCGCCCGCTATCCGCAGCCGGATCAACAGGCTGCGGCAACCAGGGAGGCAGCCGCGGCCCTGGCTTCCGCATCCACGGCGAGGACCTGGTCCACCGACTCGATCGGGTCGATCGCAACGAGGTCCAGTGTGCGCTCGATCAGTTCGGCGATGCCGAGGAAGCCCAGTCGCCGGTCGAGGAAGGCCTGGACCGCGACCTCGTCGGCGGCGTTGAACACACAGGGGGCCACGCCGCCCCGCCTCCCCGCTTCGTAGGCCAGGTCCAACGCTCGGAATGTCGTTCGATCGACCTCTTCGAAGTCGAGCCGGGTGCCGGCGAGCCGGAACGGCACCGAGGACGCGGCGCGCGCCGGGTGGGTCAGGGCGTAGGCGATCGGTATCCGCATGTCGGTCGGACCCAGATGGGCGAGCAGCGAGCCGTCACTGAGAGCGATCAGCGAATGCACCACGCTCTGTGGGTGGAGCACCACGTCGATGCGCTCGAAGGGGAGCCCGAACAGGACGTGGGCTTCGATCACCTCCAGGCCCTTGTTGGCCAACGTCGCCGAGTCGACGGTGATCCGCCGGCCCATCGACCAGGTCGGGTGGTCGAGCGCTTGGGTAGGCGTGACGTCCGCCAACTCCTCGGCAGACCGGCCCCGGAAGGGTCCGCCGCTGGCGGTGAGCACCAGGCTCTCCAGCTCGGCGGCGTCGACCCCCGCCACGAGCTGAAACAGTGCGGAATGCTCGGAGTCGACCGGAATCAGGTCGGCACGGTTGTCACGCGCGGTGCGCATGACCAGCTCGCCACCGGCCACGAGGCTCTCCTTGTTGGCCAGCGCCACCCGATTGCCGGCTGCGAGCGCGACGACCGTGGGACGCAGACCGGTCGAACCCACCAAGCCGTTGACGACGAGGTGACCCGGGGTGGCGGCGAGAGCGAGCATCTCCTCGCTGCCGTACGTCACCCGGTTGGAGACCGACGCCGAGAAGGACTCCCGCTCCTCGGTGGCTCCTCCGGTGACGACGACCGCTGCGTCGGGATGGGCACGGGCGACGGCCGCCAGGTCGGCCGAGGGGCGGCGGGCGACCAGGGCGGCGACCTGCAGTCCCAGCTCGCCTGCGACTTCCAGGGTCTGCCGTCCGATCGACCCCGTGGCACCCAGGACGACGAGCGGCGCCCCGGTCACAAGTAGTCGAGGAACCAGAAGAGGTAGTAACCGGCCGGCACGACGAAGAGCAAGGCATCGATCCGATCGATCATGCCGCCGTGGCCGGGGAGGATCGAGCCCATGTCCTTGGTGTCGAGCGAGCGCTTGATCACCGACTCGGCGGCGTCACCCAACGGCGCGAACAGCGACACGACCAGCGAGACCAGGATCGCCCCGTTGAACCCCATGAAGTCGTAGGCGGGCAGCGTGGAGAGGATGGCGGCCAGCGCGGCCGTGGCGATCACTCCCCCGATCAGCCCCTCGACCGTCTTGCGGGGGGAGACGACGGGCGCGATCGGGCGGCGGCCGAACGACCGGCCGACGAAGTACCCGGCGATGTCGAAGAAAGCGGTCAGCAACACGAGCAGGAACACCAACTCCACGGCGTTCTCGGATTGCCCGATGACGATCGCGAAGGACAGCAACGAAACCCACACCATGCCGACGACCGTGACGGCCGCGTTCTCGAGCGGGTCACGTCGCACGACCACCGCGTAGAACAAGGCCACTGCCACGGTCGCGAACGTCAGCGTCGTGGCCAAGGCGGCCGCCCCGCCGACGTGGGCAGCGATCGCGCCGACGATGACCCCGATGAACCCGAACAGTGCCACCGGCCGGTAGCCGCGGGAGCGGAGCGTGGCGTACAGCTCCCCGACCGAGAGCACCATGACGACGCCAACCAGGGCCGTGAACCAGGCCCCGCCCAGGAACAGGCATCCGAGGAACAAGCCCACGAGTACCAACGCGGAGGTCACCCGCAGTGTCAGGTCCGAGGTGCGACGCTGCTCCTCGGCCTCGACATCCTCCTCGGACACACCCGGCCGCCCCGTGACGTCCTCGAAGCCGACCAGGCCGCTTCCGACGCCCGGCATCGAGGCAGCCACGGCCTGGCGGCCGTACTCCTGCTCTTGGGCGGCGGCGATGTCCTCCGCCAGGCCCTGGTATTCCCGCGTCGTGGTGGCGAGGTAGTCGTCATTGGTGAAGTCGTCGAGGCTCGACTCGCCGCCCTCCAGATCCTCCGGTGGCGGTCTGGACCGGTCGGCGTCGTGGTCGGAGTCGGACTCCTCCCACGGCCGCGTGAACTTCGACGGGCGGTCGTCACTCATGTCTCAGACCTCGAGCAATTCGCTCTCCTTGCGGGAGAGAAGATCGTCGACCTTGGCCACCATCTCGTCGGTCAGGTCCTGCAGGCTCTTCTCCGACCGGTGGATCTCGTCGTCGGAGATCTCGCCGTGGAGCGCCTCCATGTCGGATTTCGTGTGGCGGCGGATGTTGCGGATGGCGATCCTGCCCTCCTCCGCCATGTGACGCACCAGCCGTATGAGTTCTTTGCGGCGTTCCTCGGTGAGGGTGGGGAACACGATGCGGATCACCGTCCCGTCGTTGGAGGGGTTGAGGCTGAGATCGGACTCGCGAATCGCTCGTTCGATGTTGGCCAGGGCGCTCTTGTCGAAGGGTTGGACGACCAACAGCCGCGGCTCGGGCACGCTGAGGGATGCCAGTTGCTGGAGGGGCGTCTGCGAGCCGTAGTACTCGGCCGTGATGCGATTGAGGATCTGGGGGTTGGCACGACCGGTGCGCACAGTGGCGAACTCGGAGCCCACGTGGTCGACGGCGGAGTCCATCGCGGTTCTCGCCTCGCTGAGTAGATCGTCGAGCATCCTTCCCTCCTAATGCACGATCGTGCCGATGGGCTCTCCGCTCACCGCCTGCACGATCGTGCCGGGTTCGGTCATGTCGAAGACGACGATGGGCACACCGTGCTCCCGGCACATCGTAATGGCGGTCGAGTCCATCACCCGGAGGCCCTTGTTGAGGAAGTCCATGTAGGAGATCTCGTCGATCTTGGTCGCAGACGGATCCCCCACCGGATCCCGGTCGTAGATGCCGTCCACCTTCGAGGCCTTGAGGAGGACCTCGGCACCGATCTCCACCGCCCGCAGCGCCGCCGTGGTGTCGGTCGTGAAGAAGGGGTTGCCGGTCCCGGCCGCGAAGACGACCACTCTGCCCTTCTCGAGATGGCGGATCGCTCGCAGCCGGATGTAGGGCTCGGCCAGCTGCTGCATGGTGATGGCCGACTGCACCCTGGTCGGTACCCCCACCTTCTCGAGGGCGTCACGGACCGCCAGCGCGTTGATCACGGTGGCCAGCATCCCCATGTAGTCGGCATTGGCGGCGTCCATCCCCTTGGCGGCCTGCGAGACCCCGCGGAAGATGTTGCCACCGCCCACCACGATGGCGATCTGGACTCCCGTGCGATGCGCCTCGGCGATCTCGGCCGCCACCCGGTCGACGGTCTCGGGGTCGATGCCGTAGCCCACGTCCGGGTCAGCGAATGCCTCACCGGACAGCTTGAGCAGCACGCGATTGGGTCGCATCGTCATTCGGCCGCCGATCGTACCCACCGGGGCCGGGGTGTGCGCGGTCTCAGACCGACGCCCCGACCTCGACGCGGTGGAAGCGACGGACGGAGATGTTCTCTCCCATCTTCATGCCGAGCTGATTGATCAGATCGGCGATCGTTCCGTCGAACTTGTCCTTGTTCACGAAGTCCTGCTCGTAGAGGACGTGGTCTGCGAACCATTTCTCCAGCCTGCCCTCGACGATCTTGGCGATGGCCTGGTCCGGCTTGCCCGCCGCCTTCGCCTCCCGTTCGATCAACTCCGACTCCTTGGCGACGGCTGCCGCATCGACGTCTTCGCGGCGCACCCAGGTCGGGTTGCCCCATGAGATGTGCAGCGCCAGGTCGTTGGCGGCCTCGTTGAACTCGGGGCTCTTGGCCACGAAATCGGTCTCACACGCCAGTTCCACGATCACACCCATCACCGGGTGGTCGTTCTGGTGATGCAGGTACACGCCGATAGTGCCCTCGTTCGCGTCGCGGTCGGCACGCTTGGCCGCCTTCGCCAGCCCGCGCTCACGGAGGAACTCCACTGCCTTTTCGAAGTCGCCGGCGGCGTCGTCGAGCGCCTGCTTGGCGTCCATCATCCCGACGCCCGCCGACTGGCGGAGCTTCTGTACGTCTTTGGCGGTGTAGTCGGCCACGTCTCTCTCTCAGGACTCGTCGTCGGACTTCTGCTTCTTGGCGGTGGCCAACTCGCGACCTTCCTTCGCTGCCTCGGCCAGCGCCATGGCGATCAGCTCGGCGGAGCGAATGGCGTCGTCGTTGCCGGGGATCACGATGTCGACCGCGTCCGGGTCACAGTTCGAGTCGACGAGTGCGATCACCTTGAGGCCGAGCCGCTGCGCCTCCTTCACCGCCGTGTTCTCGGCGTTGACGTCGACCACGAACACGGCCTGCGGCACCCGGGTGAGGTCCCGGACGCCACCGAGGTTGGCCTGCAGTTTCTCGAGCTCACGCCGCAGCCGCAGCCGCTCCTTCTTAGGACGTTGCTGCATCTCGCCGGATTCCTCCATGCGCTCGAGCTCGCGCATGTAGTAGATCCGCTTCTGGATGGTCTGGAAGTTGGTCAACATGCCGCCCAGCCATCGATAGTTGACGTACGGCATCGACGATTCCTTGGCTGCCATCTCGACCGGCGACTGCGCTTGCTTCTTGGTGCCGACGAACATGATCGCGCCGCCGGAGGCGACCATGTCCCGCACATAGTCGGTGGCCTTGCCGACCTGGTCGAGCGTCTGACGGAGGTCGATGATGTGGATCCCGTTGCGCTCTCCGTAGATGTACGGCGCCATCTTCGGATTCCAACGTCGTGTCTGATGCCCGAAATGCACACCGGCTTCGAGCAGCTGCTTCATGGTCACTGCCATGGCTGAGTTTCCTTCCTGGTTCTCGTCCGCTCCGCGCGCCGGACCAGGTGGTCAGGTGGCGAGTCCCGTCTCGGGGGACCATCCCTACCGGGTCGAAACCCGGACCAGGGGGATGCACGAAGCGTGCTTGGTGGCGAGCACGGTAGTCGGGGCGCCCCCGACCGCCAACGTGACCGGTCAGCGGAAGGTGGGCTCGGTCATCCGGTTGCGGAGTGACATCACGCTCTTGGCGTGGATCTGGCACACCCTCGACTCCGTGACGCCGAGGACGTCGCCCACCTCGGCCAGGGTGAGGCCCTCGAAGTAGTACAAGGTCAGCACCAGCCGTTCCCGGTCAGGCAGGCGGTTGATGGCATCGGCCAGGATCCGCCTGGTCTCTTCCTTCTGGAACGCTTGCTCGGGGCTGAGCCCGGAAGAATCCGCCACCATGTCGCCCAACGAGCTGCCCGTGTCTGGTCCCAGCATCTCGTCGAGCGCCACCAGGCCGAGGGTGGAGATCTCCGCCAGGTTTCCCTGCAGGTCGTCGATCTTCACGTTCATGTGCCTGGCGAGCTCCTCGTCGGTCGGGGTCCGCTTGAGCCGATGCTCCAACTCGACCACCGACCGCTCGATCTCCCGCGCCCGGGACCGCACCGAACGCGGCACCCAGTCCATCGCCCGCAATTCGTCGAGGATCGCGCCCTTGATACGGTTGATGGCGTAGGTCTCGAACTTGAAGCCACGCTCAGGCTCGAACTTCTCGATGGCGTCGATGAGACCGAAGATCCCGTTGGAGACCAGGTCGGCCTGGTCGACGCTACGCGGCAGACCGACCCCCACCCTGCCGGCCACGAACTTGACGAGCGGCGAGTAGTGGACGATCAAGCGGTCCCTGGCCACCGGGTCCGCGGTGGCCTTGTACTCGGTCCACAGCACCGAGATGTCGTCGACCGCCGCCGGTTCAGGCCCGCGGGTGGCTTCGCTCATATGTCCTTCGAAGGTGGTCTCTCGTGATGTGAGTGTAAATTTGGGTCGTCGCCAGATCAACGTGTCCCAGCAGCTCCTGGACGACGCGCAGATCGGCGCCCCCTTCCAGGAGATGGGTGGCGAAAGAGTGACGAATGGCGTGCGGGTGCGTACCCAGCCGGGACCGGACCACACGGCGGATTCCCCGTTCGCCGAGCGGGCTCCCGCGCACGCCGATCCAGAGCGCCTCGGTGGCACCGGTGACCAGATGGGGCCGCCCGTGCTCGATCCACCGCCCGACCGCCTTCCTGGCTGGAACGCCCAACGGCACCACCCGATCACGCCCCCCCTTGCCGCGGGTGCGGATCTCGCCGCGCCCGCGGACGTCGGCGACGCGCAGTGCCCCGACTTCCGCCACCCGCAGTCCGGTGGCGTAGAGGACTTCGAGCAGCGCCCGGTCGCGCAGATCGACGGGGCCGTCGCCGGTGATTGCGTCGAGCACACCGGCGACCACGGCGGGTCGTAAGGCAGTCGGGAGACGGGTGGGCCGCTTCGGACGGTGGAGCGTGGCCGCCGGATTCGCCGGCATCAGGCCGCGGCGGACCGCGTCGTCGTAGAAGGCACGCACCGAGGACGACTTCCTGGCCACCGAGGTGCGTGCGTAGCCGCGCATATCGAGTTGCGCCAGCCATCGGCGGAGCAGACGGCGGTCGACTGCGGTGATGTCGGCGATCCCTGCCCGGTCGCAGAAGTCGAAGAACTGGGCGAGATCCCGCCGGTACGCCTCCACCGTGTGGCGTGACATCCCGCGTTGGGCATGGCAGCGCCCGAGGTAGGCCTGCAGCACGTCGCCCACCCACTCGGGCGGATCAGGAATACGCGGCATCCGATGATGCTAGGGATTTCGCGAGGATTTCCGCACCGTCACCCGGCCGGCTCGACCATCCCTCCCCGTAGCCGCACCAGTCCGGCGAGTTCCCACTCGCTGATCCGCCGACCTGCTTCACCGATGGTCACTCCGAGCACCGCCGCCACCTCGTGCACGAACATGGGTCCGCCAACCGGAGATCCGGGGGCCGCCGCGCCCGGTCTCTGCCCGGCGGCGGGGCCGACCACCCGCTCGAGAGCCTCGACGACCTCCGCCTGGCTGACGATGGGGTGCGCGCCGTCTGCGATGAGCCGGTTCGTCCCCCGCGATGTCTCGCGCTCCAGGTCGCCGGGCACTGCGAACACATCGATCGCGTGCTCCATCGCCAGCCGGGCCGTGATCAACGCTCCTGACCGCTCGGCCGCTTCCACCACCACCACCGCCTGCGACAGTCCGGCGATGATGCGGTTGCGAGCGGGGAACCGCCACGGAGCCGGCTCGATCCCGGGTCCGTACTCGGAGACCACGGCACCGTCGGTGAGGATCTGTTCGCCCAAGCCCCGGTTCGACAGCGGGTACCAGGTGTCGATCCCGCTCCCGAGCACCGCCACCGTCGGCCCACCGCCGTCGAGCGCGCCGAGATGCGCCGCGGTGTCGATCCCACGGGCGAGGCCGCTCACCACCGTCCAGCCGGCCTCGGCCACTGCCCTCCCGATGTTCCGCGCCACGGTGGCGCCGTAC
>CAZCRP010000087.1:0-9892 GCA_964501055.1 uncultured Acidimicrobiaceae bacterium | reverse complement strand
GTCCCGCGCCGGCTGCGGGAACTCGCGTCGGCGACCAACCGGGAGCCGGCTGGGATCGTGAGCGCCGTCTGCGGCGAGAGCGAGCCGGACGGGGTGAGCGGCGCGATCCTGGGCATCGTGCTGGGTGCGGCCAAGCTGCCCGACCCGGTCAAGCTGATCGAGGCGGCGGCGCTGCGTGGCGGGAGCGAGGCAGGTGCCATCGCCGGAGGGATCGTCGGGGCGCGATCGGGGCTAGTTCGCTGGCCGTGGCGCGTGCAGAACGACACGTGGTTCGCCGAACTGGGTCGCCGGCTGGTGGCGCGGAACACCGAGATACGCGACCTCCCCATTCCCTACGCGGTCGAGGAGCGGATGCTGATGGCCGCCCGCACCAAAGCCTCCGAAGAAACCATCTGACCCCGGACCGCGTTCTTAGCGGGGCAGCGCGTCACTTTCGACGCGTTTCGCGTAGTAGAACGTGTAAAGGATGTGTGCCGACACCATCAGCTGATTCGCTCTGCGCCGCGCGTCAGGAATGACGCGCTGCCCCGCTAAGAAGCCGGTCCACGCCGCCGACGAGGTACCAGCCGGCGGCGACGAAGGCGGCGAGGGACAGCATGGCGATGTTGCGGCTGAAGCCGAAGCCGTCGACGATCAGCCCCCACACGAGCGGGCCGACGATGGTGGCGAAGCGTCCGACGGTGGCGTAGAGGCCGTAGAACTCGCCCAGGTGTTGCGGCGGGGAGATCCGCAGCATCACGACGCGGTCCGCCGCCCAGGTGGCGCCGAGCGCCAGACCGCCGAGTGCCCCGATCCAGCCGGCGAGTTCGGGTTGACTGGTCACGGCCGCGAACACACCGAGGAGTATCGCGAAGACCCACAGCGCCAGTGCCGCCCGCAGCGCTCCGGTGGCGCCCAGCCAGTCGATCAGGCGACCGCCCGCCAGCCCACCCACCATGGCGGTGGCGATGGCGATCAGCAGCAGGTTTTGTGATCCGCGTCGGTCGAGCCCGAGTTCCTCGAGGGCGAAGATCGTGAGGAAGCCTCCAACCAGGGTGTTGATCGCGTCCGTGTAGAGGAACCGCGAGATCAGGAACCGCACCACTGCCGGGTACGCACGGGCCCGGCGCCAGGCGGCCACCAGCCCCGTGACGACCGTACGCAGCGGTGGAGCTGCAGCCGTCGCCGGCGGTGGCTCGGGCTCGCGGACGAGCGCGAACGTCGGCAGCGCGAAGAGCAGGAATCCGATGCCGAGCGCCATGAACGTGAGCCCGTGACCCACCTCGAGCACGTCGAGGGTCAGTGCGCCGATACCGACCCCCAGGAACGATCCGAGATAGCCGACACCCACCCCGAGACCGGACACCCGTCCCTGCCGCTCGCGGGAGGCGACCACCGGTAGGAGGGCGTCGTAGACGACCGAGCCGGTGTTGACGGCCACTAGTGCCATCCCGAGCAGGACGAAGGTCAGCGGGACCGGACCCCAGGTCAGCCCAGCCGTCGCCGCCACGGCCACCAGCGTCGTGAACACGAGGGCCGGCATCCGCCGTCCGGTGCGATCGGAACGGGCGCCGATCCACGGGGCGAGGAAGACGACGATGATGCCGGCGGTCGACTGGGTGACGGCGAGTGTGGAATCGGCGAGACCGCGAGAGGTGAGCCAGTCGGGGAAGTACAGCCCGACCACCCCCAGGGCGAAGATGGTGTTGGCGAGGTCGTAGACAACCCAGCCGAAGGTGGCCCGCCGCTCGTTCAGAACGTGACCGCCACGGAGATCAACTCGTCGTGACCGAGGAGTCCGGCAGTTGCCTGGATCGCCCGGTTCGACTCATCGAGCGGGAACTGGTGGCTGACCATGTCGTCGATGCGCGGGTCGCACTCGAGTTGCCGACACGCCCACTCGTAAGCGGTGCTGGAGGCTCCCAGCGCGCCGCGGATGCTCAGTTCCTTGGCGACGATGATGTCGCTGAACAGCGCCTGCAGCGGTCGGTTCCCCTTGGTCGAGGCGAGGATCACCCGCCCGCCTGACCGAACCAGGTCGAGGCCGGTGTAGATCGCCTCTGGGTCGTTGGAGGTGACGTCGATGACCACGTCGGGACGTGTGCCGAGGGAACCCGCCACTGCCATCCCGAGGTCGTCGATGTCGATGTTGACGGTGAGATCTGCTCCGAGGTGGGCGGCGAGCTCGAGGCGGTCGGCGTCGTGATCCAGTCCGCTGACGCCGACCCAACCGGCGCCGGCGGCCTGAGCGGCGATGACGCACGACAGCCCGCGCGGTCCGGGGCCGAGGATCAGCACGGATTCGCCGGGCGACAGCATGGCCAGTTGGTTCACCCACGTGTACCCGGACGCGAGCGGATGAGCGAACGTGGCGACCTCGGCCTGGATGTCGTCCGTGACGGAGTGGACGACCGTCCGCGGGTCGAGATAGACCCGCTCCGCCAGTCCGCCCCACAGCCCGGGACCCTCGGTCGAGGGGAGCTGTCCGTACATGTTGAGGGGACGGCGCGAGGTGCACGAGGCGAGCCCGCCCAGACATGAGGCGCACCGGCCGCAGCGTATGAGTGGCTCGACGATGACCCGCGTTCCGACCTCGGGGAAATCGCTGCGGGGCTTGGCCGCGATCCGACCGACGATCTGGCTCCCGGGGATGAGCGGATAGATGAGGTTCCCATTGTCACCCCGCCATGCCTGCACTTCGAGCCCGGAGAGGCCGGTTGCTTCAACGGCGAGCCATCCGCCGTCGTCGATGGGCCGGTGGGGGAGGGCCGAGGCCGTCAGGCGACGGGGTTCGACGAGAACCATTGCTTTGACATCGGTCATCCGTTCCCCCTGGATGGGTCCCGAGTATCCACCCTAGTTTTGCCGACCCTCAGTCGAGAAAGCGATGGAGCCGGGTGAGACCCTCGACGAGGTCGTCGTCGGCGAGGGCGTAGGACAGGCGGGCGTGCCCGGGAGCACCGAACGCCTCACCGGGGACGAGCGCGATCTCCGCGCTCTCGAGTGCCGCCGCGCACAGGTCGATGCTCGACTCGAACCTGCCGGTCGCAAGCACATCCTCGAACGACGGAAAGCAATAGAAGGCGCCCAGCGGCTCGGAGCAGGTGACGCCCTCCATCGCCTCCAGCATCGAGTGCATCTTCTGACGGCGGCGATCGAAACCCTGGCGCATCGCCTCGATCGGTTCGGTCGGGCCCGTCACGGCGGCGAGGGCAGCCCGTTGGCTCACGTTCGACACGTTGGAGGTGGCATGGGACTGGTGGTTCGCCGCCGCCTGGATGACGTCCGGCGGGCCGACCATCCAGCCGACGCGCCAGCCGGTCATGGCGTAGGTCTTCGAGACACCGTGGATGATCACCCAGCGGTCCCCGAGCTCCGGCGTCACGCCGGGAAGTGACGTGAAGCCGATCGCTCCGTAGACCAGGTACTGGTAGATGTCATCGGTCAGCACCCACACGCCACGGTCCGCAGCCCAGCGGCCGATCTCGCGTGTCTCGGCGGGGGTGTAGACCGCACCGGTGGGGTTGGAAGGTGACACGAACATGAGCGCCTTGGTCCGCGGGCTCCAGGCTTCCTCCAGTTGCGCCACGGTGACCTTGAACCCTGCGCCCACGTCCGTGGTCACCGCCACCGGGGTCCCTCCGGCGAGCTTGACCGCCTCCGGATAGGTGACCCAGTAGGGGGCGGGGACGATGACTTCGTCGCCCGGATCGACCAACGCGGCGAGGGCCTGGAACACGGCTTGCTTGCCGCCGTTCGTCACGAGCACCTGGGATTGCGAGACCGAGAGATCGTCGTCGGCGGACGTGCGCTCGGCAATGGCCGCGCGCAACTCCGGAAGGCCCGCGTTGGCGGAGTACCTGTGATTGCGGGCCTCGCGCGCCGCACGTACGGCCGCTTCGACGATGTGATCGGGAGTGGGATAGTCGGGTTCACCGGCCCCGAAGGAGATGACGTTGCGGCCCGCGCTTTGCATCTCCTTCGCGCGGTTGCTGATGGCCATCGTGGCCGACTCGGAGATCGCGCCGAGCCGTGCGGATACGCGTGTCATCGACTTCCCTGCGTCTGGTTCGGTGCAGGTTACGCCGTCCGCGAGGGAGGTCCGTCGCCCTCACGGCGGGCCTCAGGAGCTCGACGCGCGGGTGCTCAGTCGGCCTTGTCGGCTTCGGCGGCGTCCTCGATGGCCTCGACGGCCTCCGCGACCGCCTGGCGCGCATCCTCGACCTTCTCCTCGGCTCTCTCGGCCGCCGCCTCGGCCTTGCCGGCCCCTCGGGCTTCCTCGATCCTGTCCTCCACCTTGTCCCAGGTCTCCTCGGCGACGTCCTTCGCCTTCTCGAACACTTCGCCGGCAGCGGTCTTGGCCTTCTCGACCATCGGACCGGCCTTCTCGGACAACTCGGCGGCCTCGGCCTTGGCCTTGGTCATGGCCTCGCCGGCCACCGTCTTGGCCTTGTCGACCATCGGCGCCGCCTTTTCGGACAGCTCGGCGGCCTCGGCCTTGGCCTTGCCGAAGAGTCCCTTCAGCGTGTCCATGAATCCCATGCGACCTCCTCTCATCGATCTGATCGTATCCGTTGCCGATGCCCGGGGCATCCGCAACGGCACAGCGGGCCGGCCCAGGGTCACTCGGCGGCGCGGGCGGCCTCGCGGGCGGCGATCGCCACCAGATCCCACGTCCCCGAGAACGGGGGGGCATACGACAGGTCGGTCCACTCCAGCTCTCGGGCGGACATGTCGTTCCAGATGGCGGTGGCGAAGACGTCGATCCGCTTGCCCGCCCCCGGGCCGCCAACGATCTGGGCGCCGAGGAGACGTCCGCTGCCTCGTTGCGCCACCACTCTGATCGACATCGGGCGGGCATCGGGCATGTAGCCCGCCGCGGTCGTGCCGTGTGCGGTTCCCTCCACCGCGTCGAACCCTGCGGCGATGGCGTCGTCGACCTGCAGGCCGGTGGCGGCCGCCTCGAGATCGCACACGCGGGTGATCGATGTGCCCAGTGCGCCGGGGAACGTGGCCGTCTCGCCCCCCAGATTGATGCCCGCCACCCGGCCCGTCTTGTTGGCGAGGGTGCCGAGATGGAAGTTCGCCGGCTTGGCGGTGAGGCGGTGTCTGGTCTCGGCACAGTCGCCGGCCGCCCACACCCCGTCGATCGACGTTCGTTGCCGGTCGTCGACTGAGATGGCGCCGGTCGGTCCGAGCGGGACGCCCGCTGCCTCGGCCACCTCGACTTCCGGGCGGCTCCCCAAACCGAGCACGACTGCGCTCGCCGGCAGACGCAGCTCGCCGATCTCGACGGCTTCGACCGCCTCGAGGCCCACGATGCAGTCAATGCGCGTGTCGGTGATGACGCGGATGCCGCGGCTTCGCAGCGAGTCGACGACCACGGTACCGAGGTCGGGGTCGAGCATCCGCTCGAGCACACCGGGATGGGCGGAAACCACGGTGACGTCCCAGCCGCGCGCATCGAATGCCTCGGCCGCCTCGAGGCCGATGTAGCCGCCACCGATGATCACGACCGACGCCGGCCCCGCATCGGCGATGGCCCGCAGCGCGACGGCGTCGTCGAGCGTTCGCAGTTCATGGACGCCTGCCAGGTCGCGTCCGGTGATGCCGGGGCGGACGGCCTTGGCGCCGGTGGCGATCAGAAGTTGGTCGTAGTGGTCGTCGAAGATCTCGTTGTCGTCCAGCCGGTGCACGGTCACCGTGCCGCTGGCGGTGTCGATGGCGACGACCTCGTGGCGGACGTGCGCCGCGATGTCCATCGCGGCGAACTCTTCCGGCGTGCGGGCGACGAGGGCTTCGATCGGATCGACCTCGCCGGCGATGTGATATGGCTCGCCGCAAGCCGAATACGACACCCAGGAAGAGCGCTCGTACGCCACGATCTCGAGCTCGTCGCTGTTCCGTCGTCGGCGTGCCTGGGAGGCGGCCGACATGCCGCCGGCGTCACCGCCGACCACGACCAGTCGTTCCGTCACCGCTGCTTGCGGAGACGGCGCAGTTCCTCGCGCTCGGCGCGGCGCGTGCGGCGTCGCTTCCGGAGGGCCGCCCCGAGGATCTCGTCGAGGAGGATGGTGACGGCGATGACCACGATGATGATCAGCGCCAGCGGATACTCGCCCTCGAAGCCGAGGAAGCGGAGACTCACGTCCTGCACGTTCTGCACCACGAAGACGACCAGCAGCACCACGCCGAGGAGAAAGGCGGCGAGGCCCCACGGGGCGCCGGAACGGACGGCCACCGGCGCGGTTGGTGGCGCGGTGTCGCCGTGCTCGTCCTGGTGGTCGACGCGGCCGCCGTCGTCCTCGCTCATGGGACCTGATCCTACGAGACATTCCGATCCCGCGGTACGAAACGCCGGTCCCCGCTTCTGGTCTGCGTAGCGCATCGAAAATGACGCGCTGCCCCGCTAAGAACCGGTCAGGGGGTGGGGATGGTCCAGTCGGCTTTGGAGCGGCGGGCTTCTTCGACATCGACTTTGGAGAAGACGATGAAGCCGAGGACGAAGAATGCGATGACCGACAGGATCGCCTCCCGGCTCGAGCGACCCGAGCCGCTGATCAGTCCGAAGATCAGGGGTCCCCAGATGGCGGAGAACTTCGAAAACACCGAGTAGAACCCGTAGAACTCCGCCGACGCCTCTTCTGGGATCATCGAGCCGTACAGGCTGCGGCTGAGCGCCTGGATCCCGCCGAGGACGAAGCCGATCACGATGCCGAGCGCGAGGAACGGCACTGCTTCACCCACCGGGAGTCGATAGGCGAGGATCGCCACCGCGATCCACACGACGAGATTGATCTGGATGGCCCGCTTGATGTGGAGCCGGGATGACAGCCACCCGAAGAGGAGCGCCCCGCCGAAGGCGACGAACTGCACGATCAGGAACGTGAGGGCGATGATCGACGTGTCGAGACGCAGCGTCCCCGCGGCGTAGGCGGCCGAGACGTTGATGGTGGTCTGAACGCCGTCGTTGTAGAGCATGTAGGCGAGCACGAAGAGCATCAACTGGGGGAAGTGCCGGAGCCTCGCCGCCGTGTCGAACATACGGGAGAAGCCGACGCCGGCGATGCGGGCATATCGGCCCCGCAGGGCCACCGTGGCCGTCGACCGGGATGTGGCGATCCGGTACACGGCGATGATCAGGCCCGCCATCCACCCGAGCAGCACGGCGTTGAACAAGAACTCGCCGGCCCCGGTGGCGAGCAGCCACACCAGCGTGACGACGCCGGCCGCGATCGATACCGCCAGCCACGTCACGCCCCGCACCCAGGAACGGGGCACCGAGACGGCGTCGGGGAGATCGGAGGCGGCGCCGGTCTCGTCGAGCCTGCGCAAGGCGAACCAGGTGAAGCCCGCCCACCACAGCCCGGTGCCGCCGATCCCGAGACGGGCGGCGAAGGCGCCGTCGTCCATGACCTGGATCATGGCGATGACGACTCCCAGCCACAGACCACCGCCGATGTATCCGAGGGCGAAGCCCTTGGAGCTGACCTGGTCGATCGTGTCCGAGGTGGAGATGTCCGGCAGGAAGCCGTCGTAGAACACGTTCGCGCCGACGAACCCCACCTGGGCCAGCAGGAACAGGCCCAGCGTTCCCAGCACGTTGCCGCTCGTGGCCAGGAAGAGGGCTGCGGTGAAGAGCGACCCTCCATAGGCGAAGGCGCGCAGGAAGCGCCGCTTGGAGGCCGAGAAGTCGGCGATCGCTCCCAGCACGGGCATGGCCAGGAAGAGGAGCAGGGTGCCGAGCGCGAGCGTGAGCGCGAAGAGGGACTCTCCCGACCTGCCGTTCCAGCCCTCGTCGCCCACCACCTCGCTCACGAAGTACGCGGGGAGCACCGCCCCGGCGATGACGGTGGAGTAGGCGGAGTTGGCCCAGTCGTACATCGCCCATCCGAAGATGGTGCGGCGGTCGTTCTTCACGGCGGCGACTGTACCCGCCACGTAATGTCCGCGGGATGGGCGAGGCCGACCCGAAGACGTGTCCCGCATGCTCGACGGCGAACGCCGCCGACGCCCTCTTCTGCGTCGCCTGCGGCACCGGACTCGGGTCTCCCTGCACGGTGTGCGGGGCCGTCGACCCTCCATCCGCCCGGTTCTGCCGCACCTGCGGCTCCCCCCGCTCCCTCCACGACCAGCCCCCGGCGGGTGAGGGCGGCGAGCGCCGCATCGTCACCGTCCTGTTTGCCGACCTCGCCGGTTCCACCGCGGTATCCGAGCGCATGGACCCCGAGGACTGGGCGGAAGTGGCGGAGGCGGGGCTCGGGGCGATGGTGGAGGCCGTCGAACGAGTGGGAGGCACCGTGGCCCGGCTGATGGGCGACGGCATCCTCGCGCTGTTCGGTGCCCCCCACACCAGGGAGGACGACGCCGAGCGGGCGGTGCGTGCCGGGCTCGACATGGTGCGGGCGGAGGAGCGCGTGCGTCGCCGGGCGAGGGAGTTGGGCGCCAGCCTCGTCGATGATTCGCTGCGGGTCAGAGTGGGAGTCGCCACCGGACCCGTCGTGGCGGGGATCGTCGGTAGCGGGGCGGTATCGGAGTACACCGTGCTCGGAGACACCGCCAACCTGGCCGCCCGGCTGGAGAAGGCGGCGTCACCCGGGACTGTGCTGATCTCTTCGGCGACCAGGGCAGCAGTTGCCCACGCCATCGACACCGCCCCCGTCGGGCCGGTGGCGGTGCACGGCAAACACGACCCGGTGGAGCCGTTTCGGGTGACGGGGATACGCCCGCAGCGGGCCATGAACCGTGGCTTGGCGATCACGGTGCCGCTGGTGGGCCGGGAGCACGAACTGCACCGCCTGCAGGAGGCTGTCGCCGCGACGGCGGCCGGTCGCGGCGGGATCGTGATGCTCTTTGGCGAGGCAGGCATCGGCAAGTCGCGTCTGCTGGATGATCTGGTGGTGTGGGCACGCCAGGAGCATCCGGCGGTGCCCGTTTGGCGCCCCCAACCGTTGTCATTCGAGGCGGAAGTGGCGTATTCGTATGCCCGACGGCTGCTGGAGGCGATGGGTGTCGGCGCGCCGGGCGACCTCGGCTCTCCTCTCGCGCACCTGTCGGAACAGCGACGGGTCCTGGTGGAGGATCTCGTCGCCATCATCCAGGGTCGCGAGGCCGTCTCCCCCGATCTCACCCCGGCGGCGGTCAGCATGGCATTCGGTGACATCGTGGATGCGGCCACCCCGGACAGCGGGGCAGTCATCGTTCTCGACGACCTTCACTGGGCTGATGCCGCCACCACCGAACTCGTGATATCGCTCTTCTCGCGAACCGAGCGGACACCGCTGCTCGTGGTGGGTGCTGCCCGCCCCGACCGCGCCGGCCCGGCGTGGCGGGTCAAGCACATCGCCGAGACCGAGTACCCCCACCGGTACACCGAGACCCATCTGCGTCCACTCGAAGCTGACGCCTCCGAGGAACTGGTGGCGGGGCTGCTGTGGGAGGGACACACCAGCCCGGACCTCGTCTCCGCCATCACTTCCCGGGGCGAGGGGAATCCCTTCTTTCTCGAGGAGATCGTCCGCGAAGTGCTGCAGACTCCCGAACCTGGTGGGAACGGTGGCGGGTTGACAGCGGGCTCGTTGGTGTCGCTTCCTTCCAGCCTGCAACAGCTCCTGCAGGCGCGGTTCGACCGGCTGTCGTCCGAGTCCCGCGCGCTGCTCGAGACAGCCGCGATCATCGGGAGGAGCTTCTCGATCGATCTGTTGGCGCGGGTCGGAAGTGACCAGCCTGACCTGCACGAGTTGCTCAAGGTCGGTCTCGTCGAAGCAGACCCTCAATCCAGCGGCCGCTTCCGCTTTCGCCACGCACTAGCCCAGGAAGCCGCCTACGAATCCATCCTTCACCGCCGCCGGCGCGCGCTCCACCGGCGGGTCGGCGAGGTGCTGGCGGCCGAGGTGCGGGAGGACGGCGCGGG